>JBEAPG010000162.1:0-5115 GCA_041164545.1 Bacteroidota bacterium | reverse complement strand
GTTCCACAATTTGATCGGCATTCAAAGGTTCATTTTCCTTAATAGATACCCAATCGTCTGCTGTTATTCCATTTACAACTAGAAAGTTCACAAAATCATCTTGCAATTTTTCCAGTTCTTCTTGTGCTAATCTTTCGTACTTCAAAATAAGGTCGACAAAACTAATTAAAATCGAAAAAAGCAGACAAATATTGCCAATTAGATACCTTTGCACCAATGAATATTGATAAAAATAAAGTTGTTGGGGTTCATTACCAACTAACAGTGGACGGAGACCAATTAGATGCGTCCAAAAATGATCCTTTGGTATACTTGCATGGTCACGGAATGATGATCCCAGGTTTTGAAAGACAATTAGAAGGATTAGGGCAAGGAGATAAATATGATTTCACCGTAGAAGCAGAAGAAGGGTACGGAGAATATAATGAAGAAGCGGTTGTAGATCTTGAAAAATCAATTTTCTTGGTGGATGGCAGTATGAGTCCAGATGTTTTTCCTGGAGCTCAATTACGAATGACTAACCAAGAAGGTCATCCAATGATGGGCGTAGTTGTAGATATAACAGAAGAGAATGTAACAATGGACTTTAATCACCAACTAGCAGGAAAAAAGCTTCATTTTACTGGACATATTGATAGTATACGTGAGGCTACAGCAGAAGAAATAAGCCACGGTCACGTGCACGGCCCAGGAGGTCACCATCATTAAGAGAAAATAATTAGGAAAGGATGGAGATTGTTCAAAAAAATCTCCATTCTTTTAAAACTTGTGATTGGGTTATAATTTCCAATAACTTAGTTTCGCAAAACCCAAATGTATCAATTTATACATTAGTATTTTATATTTATGCAAAAAACAATTGTACGATTTAGCAATCAAAATAGACCAGAATTTATTGCTGATTTACGAAAAAATGTAAATCAATATTTCATAGAAAATAATATATCCAAGCATGCCAATGGCAACATGGTTTTTAAAACCGTGTTTATGCTTACTCTTTATTTGGTTCCTCTATTAATTATGTTGTCTGGAGTTATTACCAGCGTACCAATTTTATATTTAATGTGGTTTTTAATGGCATTAGGAATGTCAGGAATTGGACTTTCTATAATGCATGATGCCAATCACGGGGCCTATTCTACAAACAAACGTATAAATAAATGGCTAGGTTCTACTATCAATTTTGTAGGTGGATATGATATTAATTGGATAATTCAGCACAACGTTCTTCATCATTCATTTACCAATATACACGGTCACGACGAAGATATTTCCAAACCCATATTACGTCTTTCTCCAGACCAAGAATATAAGCCGAAATACAGATTTCAAGCCTATTACGCTACGTTTATTTATGGTTTAATGACGATATTTTGGTTGCTTGCTAAAGATATAATACAACTAGCAGACTACAGTAAGCGAGGGTTAATGAAAGGGCAGAAAAAGTCTTTTTCAAGAGCACTTACAGAAATTATTCTTACAAAAACCTTTTATATAGTTACTACAGTTGTATTGCCAATTATTCTCATCGATTTACCTTGGTACCACATTGTTCTAGGATTCTTAATGATGCAGTTTATAAGTGGATTGATTTTGGCTTTGATATTTCAACCTGCTCATGTTTCAGAGGATACAACTTTCTTTACACCTGATAAAAATGGTAGCGTGGAGAATAATTGGGCTATTCATCAACTATTAACCACTACAAATTTTGCGAATAAAAATAAATTATTTACGTGGTTGATTGGTGGATTAAACCACCAAATTGAACATCATCTTTTCCCAACTATTTGCCACGTTCACTACCCAGCAATATCTAAAATTGTAAAAGAAACGGCAGAAAGTCACAATATCCCTTATTATCACTTTGACACCTACTTTGAAGCAGTTAAAAGTCATTATACTTTCTTAAATGAACTTGGCAAACCGCCAAAAGAAATGAAAATGGCCTCTTAATTGGCCAATTTCTCTTTTATTGCTTTAGCAACTTTTACTCCGTCTAGCGCGGCACTTATTATACCTCCAGCATATCCTGCTCCTTCCCCACAGGGAAATAGATTTTCAATTTCGGTATGTTCTAATGTGTTGTTTCGTGGAATTCGGATTGGCGCACTCGTCCTACTTTCTGGGGCTGTAAGAATTGCTTTTTGATGATCAAATCCTTTTAACTTTTTACATATTGCTCTTAGTCCTTCTCTAAGTCTATAATTTACATCAGCGGGATACAAATCATTCAAATTACATGGGGTCATACCTGGATGATAGCTGCTATTATTCAGGGTTTTACTTGGTTTATTGTCAAGATAGTCTTGCAAATTTTGGGCTGGCACTTTAAAACTTCCACCACCCATTTTATACGCTTTTTGTTCTATGTGTTTTTGGAATGCGAGTCCTGCCATAACGCCTTGATTACCAAGTTCTTTCCATTCATCCTCTCCTATTTCCGTAACCCAACCACTATTAGCATATTCGCCATTTCGCTTGCTAGGACTCCACCCATTTACTACAACTTCGCCTGCAGCAGTTGCTGCTGGAGCTATAATTCCACCTGGGCACATACAAAAGGAAAAAGCTCCTTTGCCTTTTACTTGCGTGACTAGGCTATAACTCGCGGGAGGCAGAACTTCAGCATTTTGCTTGGTATGATACTGAATTTCATTTATAAGTTCTTGAGGATGTTCCATTCTAAATCCCATGGCAAATGGCTTTGCTTCTATTTCAATCCCTTTTAGGAATAATAATTCATAAATATCTCTTGCAGAATGTCCCGTCGCTAAAATTAGCCTTTCGCATGGTTCCAGTTCATTATTTACAGAGATATATTGGATTTTTTTTTCTGAAATTGAAAGGTCTGTTAGTTTAGAATTAAATCTGACTTCGCCCCCGTTGTCAATTATCAAATTTCTTAAATTTTCGATAATTCCAGGCAGTTTATTGGTGCCAATGTGTGGATGAGCTTCATATAAAATGGAAGGATCTGCGCCGTGTAGTACAAATAATTCCAGTATTTCTTGAATCTTTCCTCTTTTCTGAGAACGAGTATATAGTTTTCCATCTGAGAAAGTACCAGCGCCTCCTTCACCAAAGCAGTAATTGGATTCTGGATTCATTTCACCTTCTCTATTTAGCTTGGCTACATCTCTTCTTCTTTCCTTTACTGCTTTTCCACGTTCTATTACAATCGGCTTCAACCCTAACTGTAAACACTTAATCGCCGCAAAAATTCCAGCAGGGCCAAAACCAATAATATGAACACTTGGTGAGTGATTGGTCAGCTTGGGAAAAACAGGCTCGGATATAGGATTAACCTTGTCTGTGCCTGTGTAAACTTCTAAGCGCAAATTATACTTTACTTGTACTTTTCTGGCATCCAAGGACTTTTTCAACAAAACAACATCGTTAATTTCAGTTTTTGTTTTCTGCTTAATTTTGTAATAATATCCTTTGATATCATCCTTAATAGACTCATAATCTGCGGGAGATACAGCCCATTCCTCAATTGTTCTAGCCACAATACTTTTCCAAGAAGTTTCCACAAATATTCATTAAAAGCCGCATATAATCCATCTTTGCGGCATATAATGTCTGAAACTACCCAAGAACTTTCAAAATACGTTAGTCAAACTCGAAGAGATATAGTTAGAATGGTACACGCTGTGCAGTCCGGACACCCTGGAGGTTCATTGGGTTGCACTGAGTTTTTTACCGTTTTATTTCAAAATGTGCTAAGACAGAATTCCAGTACATTTTCAATGGAAGGAAAAAACGAAGATGTTTTTATTCTTTCAAATGGCCATATTTCTCCAGTTTACTACAGTGCTTTAGCGCATAGCGGTTATTTCTCACCTTCCGAATTAGGAAGCTTTAGAAAACTTAATACACGCTTGCAAGGTCACCCTACCACGCACGAAGGATTACCAGGAGTGCGAATTTCAAGTGGTTCGTTAGGTCAAGGTTTGTCTGTAGCTGCAGGTATAGCGGAAGCAAAAAAACTAGATAGAGAGGACAAGTTGGTTTATGTTTTAATGGGCGATGGTGAGTTGCAAGAAGGTCAAGTTTGGGAGGCCGTAATGTATACAGCTCATCGAAAGTTAGACAATCTTATTGCCACAGTTGATGTGAACGGTAGACAAATAGATGGTGATACCAAAGACATTATGGGTTTCGGAGATTTACGTTCTAAATTCGAAGCTTTTGGTTGGAATGTCATTCAAATGAATGGAAATGATCTAGATGATGTACAAGATACGTTATCTAAAGCGGGTGTTTTAGCAGGTAATAGCAAACCTATTTGTATACTTATGCATACAGAAATGGGGAATGGAGTAGATTTTATGATGGGTAGTCACGAGTGGCACGGAATAGCTCCAAACGACGATCAACTGGCAGCTGCATTGGCTCAAAACCCAGAAACAATAGGCGATTACTAAGCAAGTAGCATACTTTTTGAGTAGCTAATAGCGTAATTATGGCAATGATTAAAAAAATAGGAGTTCTTCTAATATTGTTCTTTACGATAAGCGCAAGTGCTCAACAGCCAGATACGCGTATTCTATTTCTTTTAGATGGCTCTGGTAGTATGTATGCTAAAATGGGTTCTGATTCCAGAATCACTATCGCTAAACGTTTATTATCGCGATTAGTGGACAGTTTACAGTCGCAAAATAATCTAGAACTAGCTTTGCGAGTTTATGGTCATCAAAGTCAAAAAACAGAACGTAATTGTGCCGACACAAAACTCGAAGTTCCTTTTAGTAAAAATAATCATCGTGAAATAAAAGAATCTATAGTAGACCTAAAACCTAAGGGAACTACATTAATAGCTTATAGTTTACAGGAGGCAGCCTATGATTTTCCTAGAACACCTGGTACACGTAATATTATAATATTAATAACAGACGGTATTGAGGAATGTGATGGAGATCCTTGTGCAGTATCAACAGCACTACAAAAACAAGGTGTAGTTCTTCGACCATTTATTATCGGACTAGGCTTAGATGATCAATTTAGAAATCAATTCGAATGCGTTGGTCGCTTTTTTGAGGCTGCCACAGAAGATGACTTTGAGGAAGTACTAAATGTAGTAATAAGTCAAGCGATTAATAACACATCTGC
>JBEAPG010000161.1:0-5127 GCA_041164545.1 Bacteroidota bacterium | reverse complement strand
ACTAATGAAATATATAGTAGTGTAGTATTTCAATACAAAGTTAAATACATACGTTTGACATATCATAGTAATTTGTGCAATATTTCCCATATTGAGTAAATATTTTCCCAAAATGGGAAATGCCTATATCTGCTTCAATGCCTCAATGCTGTTTTCTAAGCTTCCAAACCCTTTAATGGCAAGGATTAAATGATTTTTACCTTGCTTGAAGGCAAAATGACGTGGTAGCGTATTCACCTTATTCAGAATAGCCGTAAAAACGGGTGCTTGATAGAAATCTTCACCTAAATCATTATTAAAATACAGATACAATTCGTCGTCTTTGGTCTTTACTTTATCTGCAAATAGTTTCTGTGCGTGTATCTTAAGCTCTACGCTTTCTACCAGATTAACAACTAAGCGTGGCATTGGCCCAAACCTATCTTGTAGATGCTCCACAAATTCAGCTAAAGCGTCTAAAGAATCGATGCTACTTAGCCGAGTATACAAATTAATCCGCTCTGCTACATTGCTCACATAATTATCAGGTAACATGGCCTCAAAATCAGGTTCAACGCTGCATTCAATTACGGGCAAATGCTTATCTTGTGGCTCCAATACATCCTTAAATTCTGTATCTCTGAGTTCTTGAATAGCCTCGTCTAATATTTTATGATATGTACTAAAACCAATTTCGGAGATAAAACCACTTTGCTCTGCTCCCAATAAGTTTCCGGCGCCTCGTATGTCCATATCGCGCATTGCCACATTAAAACCACTTCCCAAATCGCTATATTCTTCAATGGCCTGCAGTCTTCTTCTTGCATCTTCTGGCAAGGTATAAACCGGAGGTGCAAGTAAATAACAATATGCTTTCACATTACTTCGTCCGACCCTTCCTCTCATTTGATGCAAATCACTCAGGCCAAACATGTGGGCATTGTTAATGATAATGGTATTGGCATTGGGTATATCTAAACCACTTTCTATGATAGTAGTTGCTACGAGCACATCGTATTCTCCTTCTATAAATTGCACCATCACTTGCTCCAAATCATCTCCCTTCATTTGTCCGTGACCCACAATTACTCTTGCGTTGGGTACTAAATCTCTTACTCTTTGCGCTATTTCGTTTATATCCCTCACACGATTATGAATAATGAAAGCTTGACCTCCACGTGCAATTTCATTACTAATTGCTTCTTGTATTATTTCATTATTCCAAACTTGCACTTCTGTTTGTACTGGCCTTCTGTTTGGTGGAGGAGTTTGAATAATACTGAGGTCTCTTGCTCCCATCAACGAGAAATGGAGAGTTCTTGGAATAGGTGTAGCAGTTAAAGTTAGCGTATCAACATTCGCTCTGAATTCCTTTAACCGCTCTTTGGCACTTACACCAAATTTTTGCTCTTCATCTATTATTAGCAGCCCCAAATCGTGAAACTTGGTTTTTTTGCTTAGAAGCTTATGTGTTCCTATGATTATATCAACCTTACCCTCGGCTAAATTTTTGAGTGTTGTCGTTTGCTGCTTCGCTGTTCTGAATCGGTTTATATAATCTACAGTACACGGGAAATCACGAAGTCTGTCTCTAAAAGTATGATAATGTTGTTGCGCCAAAATAGTAGTAGGCACTAATACAGCCACTTGTTTGCTATCACAAACAGCTTTAAACGCCGCCCTTACCGCTACCTCCGTTTTACCAAAACCCACATCACCACAAACCAAGCGATCCATTGGGTTTTCGCTTTCCATATCGCGTTTTACATCTTCTGTACTCTTGGCTTGATCTGGCGTATCTTCATATATAAAACTCGCCTCTAATTCTGTTTGCAAATACGTATCCGGATGATATTGGTAGCCCCGTTCTGCTTTGCGTTTAGCATACAGTTTGATTAAGTCTCTAGCGATATCTTTTACCTGTTTCTTGGTTTTTCGTTTAAGGTTTGCCCACGCATCGCTTCCGAGTTTGTTTACCTTTGGCTCTGTACCTTCTTTGCCTTTAAACTTAGATATTTTAAAGAGCGAAGCAATATTTACATAAAGTAAATCTCCGTTTTTGTATTCAATACGTACAGCATCCTGCATTTTGCCACCCATTTCCATACGCTGCAGCCCTTTGAACTGGCCTATTCCATGGTCAATGTGCACTACATAATCTCCTGGGTTTAAATCTTGTAGCTCTTTTATGGATATAGCTCCTCCAGTATTTACCTTTCTTCCTGACTTGGCTAAATAGTATCTATTGAATATTTGATGCTCGGTGTACGCAGCCACTTTTAAGTCGTGGTCTATAAATCCTTCGCTCAGACTCTTGTAAACGGGCTGAATTGTATAACCAGATTTTAAGTCATCAAAAATGCTTTCTAATCGTTCAATCTGCTTTGCACTTTCGGAGAAAATAAGCGTTTGGTATTTTTTAGCTTCTAATGACTTAAGCGTATCTATTAGAAGATTGAAATTTTTATTAATTGGTGGTTGTGGAGCCTGATTAAAACTTAGTTTTACCGAAGGCCTAAAAAAAGTTTGGCTGCTAAATTCTACAACCTGCTTGCTATTTATTTGCGCAAGAAATTCTTCTTCTGTAAAATATACTTCGTCCCATTTTTTTTCTGAGACTGCATTTCTTACTTTTTCGAGTCCTTTCTCCACTTTTGCTACAGTATAGGGCAAGTCTACGAAACAACAGATTGGTTTTTTGCCCAGATAACTATAAATGTCTGTTCCCGTAGTGTGCATCTTCGTTTCTTGCACATTTGGTACAATAGTGGCTCTTACCAATTTCTTGGTAGAGAGTTGAGAAACAGGATCAAACTCACGTATAGATTCGATTATTCTTCCATCTAACTCCAATCGTACAGGCAATTCATTGGCAAACGAGTATAAGTCAATAATTCCACCTCTTATAGAAAATTGACCTGGTTCGTAAACAAAATCTTCTCGATAAAAATGATACTCGTTGAGTACCTCAATCAGAAAATCCAAATCTACTTCTTCCCCTACTTTAAAGACCAGTTTGCTCTTTTCGAAATCGTCTTGTTCTATTATTCTTTCAATTAAAGCTTCGGGATACGTTACAATGATTTTAGCAGAGTCTAAGTCTGAAAGATGATCTAAAACACTGGCATTCGCTTGAATTTTGGTAGATTCAGGAGTGGTTATGTCGAATGTTTTCCTAAATGAATCTTTCCAAATAAATAAATGACTTGTATCTGTAAAAACCAATAAGTCAGAATAAAAGTATTCAGCTTCTTCTAGGTCGTTGCAACACACTAATATACTGCGATTTGTATGCACAAAGAGGTGAGAAATGAGAATTGATTTGAATGATCCTATTGCATTTGGAAATCCAAAACGGGTTTTTCCGGCAATAACTTCTCGCTCCAATTCTTGTAGAATCGGATATTCATTAAACAGTTGTACGAATTCTCTAGTATTCACTAAATGGCTGCTAAGTGATAAACAACAAAGCCGCTGCGAATATAGTTTGAGCGCTATCGCAACGAGTGTAAAAACTATAAAATAAAAATGGAGGCCATAAAAAAGCCTCCATTTTCTATGGTAATATAAGTAAAAAAGCTTAATGCATATGTTTTAAATTGAGGCCGTAGAGCACAATAAAGAGCACTCCAACAAAGCCAGAACCGCCAGCGGCAACTGCACCCAATAAACCACCATAAACGAGCATGGTTCCTACAATAAGAACAAGGACGCCGCCTATATACATATAAAATCCACTCTTATTCAATTTCCACATAAAAATTGCTCCGAATAAAGTTAATAAGCTTGATAGCACACTGACAATAGCCATTTTACGAATATTTTGTGGAGTAATACTCTCTGCTACTCCACCCATAAAACTCTCCATAAAACCTTTGGTTTTTTCACTTACCTCCTCGTTATCATCCATTTGGTCCAATGCCTCGTCCATTTGCTCCTCTACCAGTGCAGCGGCTTCACCAGCTGTATCAGCTGAGCTATAATTTATCATAGCACTAATAATTCCCCATCCGCTACCCAAGAAAGTTAGGATACATAGAACAGTTAAGAAAGTTGGGCGAAGAGCCCCAGTTGTTGTTGTGTTATCTTCCATTTTTAGATTTGATTTAAATTAAAGTCAAAAATACTAAAAAAATACGCTGCATCGTTTACGCAAACTTGATTTTGGTTTTCAACATTAAATCCGAACGGTTATTTATCTTTGCCCGCCTTTTAAATTCGCGTTAAACAATAATTACAGGAATGTTAAATCACTCTTATTTAAGTAATGCCGATGTAGACTCGGTAGATCATCTATACCAACAATACAAAAAAGATAAATCTTCAGTAGACGAAAGCTGGCAACGCTTTTTTGAAGGTTTCGACCTGGCCTATGGCGACTTAGGCCTTGCCGAAGATGGCTTAGGTGCTGTAGTTTCCGAGGATATGATGAAAGAAATAAATGTACTTCATCTTATCAATAATGGATATAGAACAAGAGGGCATTTATTTACAAAAACAAATCCTGTTCGTAAGCGTCGAACTTACGCACCCGATTTAGCTATCGAAAACTTTGGCTTATCTCAAGCTGACTTAGACAAAACATTTAATGCCGGTGTAGAAATAGGAATAGGTCCAGCTACTTTGAGAGATATAATTGCTCATTGTGAAACGACTTATTGCCAAAGCATCGGTGTGGAATATATGTACATTACGCAGCCAGAACGCAAAGAATGGTTGCAACGTAAAATGGAATCGAGAAAAAACACGCCTGACTTCTCGATTGAACAAAAAAAGCTAACTCTAGAAAAGCTAAATGAAGCGGTAGCGTTTGAGAACTTTTTGCACACAAAATATGTAGGTCAAAAACGTTTTTCATTAGAAGGTTTAGAAACACTCATTCCAGCACTAGATGCAGCTATCGAATTAGGCGCATCTCAAGGTGTAGAAGAATTTATAATTGGTATGGCGCACAGAGGAAGACTAAATGTATTAGCCAACATTATGAAAAAGAGTTATGCTGAAATATTTAGTGAATTTGAAGGCAAAGCATACAAAGACGCCATATTTGAAGGAGACGTAAAATACCACTTAGGTTATACCAGTCTTATAAAAACGAGCTTAGGTAAAAAAGTGAAATTGAATTTGTGCCCTAATCCATCGCACTTA
>JBEAPG010000160.1:0-5171 GCA_041164545.1 Bacteroidota bacterium | reverse complement strand
ACCAGAATAGGAGATATTACACCTAAAGAAAAATATTCAGCAGGAAATAAACCAACTAAAATTAACTATAACTACATTTGAATCTGTCCTAACAATGGGGAGTACTTAAAATCAATCAATTTAAGAGCAATGAAGCTGTATTTAATCTACCTACAAGGGCAATATTATCGGTTGATTGGCGATTGCAAATGGGCTGGGTTTTCAATTGCAGTTACAGTCAAAATTTAATTAGAACAAAGGCTCAAACTATTTACTTACCAACTAATCTTTTGGTAGAATTACGAAGAGAGTTTAGAAATGTAACCTGTTCATTTCCTGTAAATATTGTTCCAAGTGCACGCGTTTTCACTTATGGAGCAATGCTACAAACAGGGCCATTTTTTATTGGTACAAACAACATCGGGACACTCTTTTTACATAAAATGTATAATCCGTCTCTGTACAGGATTAAGCATTACCATTAAATACAATAATGACAAAAGCATCGAAAACTATAAAAGTTTTAATTCCAGAAGAAAGATGAAATGGTAATGGAAAAAGAGAAGGTATCTACTTCCATAAAATCAGACAATACTGACTTTTTATTCTACCCTAAAATCCAATTGCCTATCATAAAGTAGAGAAAAAGACCCAAAAGGTCATTACTCGTGGTAATGAACGGTCCGGTTGCTAGCGCAGGGTCTATCTTTAGTCTATCTAAGATTAACGGGACGGTTGTGCCAATAATAGCTGCGAGCAATATTACAGAAAGCAATGCCAAGCTCACTGTTATCATTATGTCTTGAGTGTTGCCTGAAACAAAGCCATAAGTCATAAGCAATGCAGAACATACCATTCCGTTTAATAGGGCAACAAAAAGCTCTTTTCCGAGCTTACTCCAAAGTCCGTCACTATCTATAGAATTATTGGCTAAACCTTGCACCATAATGGATGAAGATTGTACTCCTACATTACCCGCCATTGCCATAATAAGCGGCATAAAAAGAGCCAATTGCACGTTTTTTTCCAATTCGGCTTCAAATCCTCCAATTACAAGTGAACTTGCAATTCCGCCGGCCAAACCTACAACTAACCAAGGTAAACGAGCCCTTGTATTTAGCCACACTGAGTCAGTACTCTCCACACTTTCGGAGATACCTGAAAGCATTTGATAATCCTTTTCAGCCTCGTCCTTAACATAGTCTAAAACGTCATCAAAAGTTACGCGACCAACTAGCCTATTGAAAGCGTCTACAATAGGAATAGCCGCTAAATCATACTTAGCCATAGTAGCAGCTACTTCTTCGCCACTTGTATACGTATTCTCGAAAATGACGTGGTCTTCATATATGGTTTTTACCAAAGTTCGCTCGTGACTGAGCAATATTTTCTTAAGAGAAATCCAACCTACTAACTCATCAAAATCATCTACCACATACGCCGAAAATACATTCGTCACATCTTCCGCTTGCTTACGAATTTCATCAGTACATTGCTTTACAGTCCAGGTTAACTTCACCTTTATCAACTCCTTTGCCATCAGAGCACCGGCAGTGTTTTCAGGGAATTTAAGCAGAGAAGCAATGTTTTTACTATGTTCTTTGTCTGGGATTTTGCGTAGTATTTCTTTCCCTTGAACCGTGTCCATGGAGTTGAGAATATCTGCCGCATCATCTGAGTCTATGTAACTAAAGAAAGTGTGGGCTATCTCTTCGTTGGTGTATCCCTTTAAAAATTTTAGCTTTGTTTCAGGCTCCAATTCTGTAAGTATGTCCACCCGTTTTTGTTCATCAACCAAAGAGGCTAGATACACAGCTTGGTCCAGTTCCAAATCATCAAACAACTCAGCAATATCTTGAGGAAAGAGTCGGTCTAAAATGGGAATGAGCTCAGCCTCTTGCTTACTGTATAAAAGCTGTATAAGCTCCGAAACAAATTCCTTAGTTAGTTCTTGCGTCGACATTTTCTTGTATAAACAAACACAACTCCTCAAATTGAAGGTGCGTCAAATTCTCGGGTCGCAAGGTACTAAATTGATGTAGATTAAAAGTGTCTTTCGGAATAATAGTTGAGAGACTGTTGCTTAATGTTTTTCTTCTTTGACCAAAAGCGGTTTTTACAATTTGCTTAAGTAATACTGGATTACATTTCATCTCATATGCTATTTTTTCAGCTTTTAGTACAATACTATTAACCTTAGGTGGCGGATTAAATGCACCAGGAGGCAGGGTCATTACCCGCTCTATTTTATAATAGAATGGAAGCAAAACACTAAGAATGCCATACGCTTTTTTATCCTTTGGCGTAGCAATTAATCGCTCACCCATTTCCAATTGAAACATCCCTACCCAACGTTCTACTAAATCTGAGTTTTCTATAATTTTAAATACAATTTGAGAGGAAATATTATAAGGAAAATTGCCAATAATACTGAAAGATTTGGAGTAATATGGACGCAAGTCTACCTTTAAAAAGTCCGCTTTTATGATTTCAATATTTTCAAATGCTTTTTCAAGGTATTCAGCAGCTTCAGGATCAATTTCTACAGCTCTAAATCGTTTAGCATCGTGAAGCATAAATTGAGTTATGACGCCCATTCCAGGGCCAATTTCGAGCACATCTTGCGATTTAATATCACCCAATGCTTCTACAATGCGTTTAGCAGTGTCCGAGTTGGTTAAAAAATGCTGACCGAAGTGTTTTTTAGCTTTCAAATTGTTTTAATTGTGACAATATCCATTCATCAAAACCAGGACTTAAGGTATGCTGAATGGGCACAAATCTAAGCTGTTCTGCCTTTTCAAGGTCCTTCATTTTTACCCAATCTTTCTCGGTGCATACCAAGGTTGCCCCTTCAGCTAAGCGTATTAATTCGTCAAGGTCATTATTTGTAAAAGTGCAATGGTCTCTAAAACCTTTAAATGCAACAAGATTATAGCTGTTGCTTAAATATTCTTTAAAAACTTCATTGTTCGCTAAACCACTAAAGCCAAACACTTTACCATCAATTTCAGGAGTATTGTATGCTATTTTTGTAGTAAAAACAGGTTTGTTTTTCCAAGGATATGGTTTCGCTCCTTTTGGGCTTTTTGTATAAATTATAGCATCTGCTCTCTTGGCGCCAAGTCGACACTCTCTGAGCCTACCAACCGGCATAATCCAATCTCTAAAAAAAGGGCTGTCATAAGTAGATAATAGAAGCTGCGTACTTGGCTTTATCGCTCTATGCTGAAAAGCATCATCCAGTAGCACTAAATTCACATCCGGTTTTTCCTTCAAAATTTGTTTTACACCATAAACACGATCTTCGCATACCGCTACTTCAATGGTTTTGAACTTACGTTTTATTTGCAAGGGTTCGTCTCCACTTTCAGTGGCCACACTTACCTCTTCCACCCACCTAAAACCCTTTGTTTTTCTGCCATACCCGCGGCTTAGAACTGCAATATGATAGTCTTTCTGCAGATGGTGAATAAGATACTCCACCATTGGTGTTTTGCCACTTCCACCTACGGCCAAATTGCCTATGGAGATTATTGGAATATCGAAGGATGTAGATTTGAATACACCATTATCATACAACCAATTCCTAAATGTGGTAATGCACCAATACAGAATGGCAAGCGGACTGAGAAGTATGGAAAAATTCAATTTCAAACGATGCAAAGTAATGAAAAACTATGCTGGAAGTATGGTTTTATTCAGAAAGCAATCTATCTGCTTTGCGAGATTGACATAGCAATAGCTTGTATAAATATACTACTTCAATGTTTGACCGCTATTACCTAAACTTGCACTATGGTAATTGCTGATATTATTCGTGTTTTGGAACAAGTTGCTCCACCCAGTTTACAAGAAAGCTATGATAATAGCGGACTACTTATAGGAGACAGAGAGGTAGAGGTAAAGGGAGTGCTTATTGCACTCGACTGTATAGAAGCTACAGTTCAAGAAGCAATGGAAAAGAAGTGCAATGTGGTAATAGCGCATCATCCCATTGTTTTTTCTGGACTTAAACGCTTCAATGGTGCAAATTATGTACAACGAACGGTAGAGTTAGCCATTAAAAATGATATTGCTATTTATGCCATTCACACCAATTTGGACAATGTGTATCACCGAGGTGTTAATAGCAAAATTGCTGAAAAAATTGGACTCAAAAATACGCAGATATTATCACCTAAAAGAGGTGGAATATATAAACTGATTACCTATGCGCCATTGGAGCATGCCGATGACATAAGGAATGCACTTTTTGCAGCCGGAGCAGGAAAAATTGGCAATTATTCTGAATGCTCATTTGCTTCGGCAGGTCAAGGTACGTTTATGGGCAATCATGATGCTAATCCTTATGTGGGCAAACGTGGTGAGCGACATTCTGAAAATGAAGCAAAGATAGAAGTGAATTTACGCGACTACCAGCAAGCAGCTGTATTAAACTCACTTAAAAAAGCGCATCCATACGAAGAAGTAGCTTACGAAATTCACCCTACTTTAAATGCAGATCAACACATTGGTAGTGGTATGGTAGGCGAATTGCCAACGGCATTATCTCCTTCAGACTTCTTGCATCATTTAAAAAACAGCATGGAATTAGAACCAATTCGATATACAAACTTTGATAAACCTATCAAACGTGTAGCTCTTTGTGGAGGGTCCGGTCAATTTTTGCTTAACGCCGCAAAGTCCTGTTCAGCAGATGCTTATGTGTCGGCAGACTTTAAATACCACGAATATTTTGATGCAGAGGACAAGATTATGATTTGCGATATTGGTCATTACGAAAGCGAAAAATATACAATAGACCTATTGTTTGATATTTTGACGGAAAAATTTAGTAATTTTGCAGTCCTTAAAACGGCAGGGGTAACCAATCCCGTAAAATATTTTCTATAACACATGGCAGTAAAAACAATCGCACAAAGGTTAGAGCAGCTTTACAAGTTACAAACAATCGATACTAAATTAGACCAGCTCAGAGCAGTTAGAGGTGAGCTTCCTATGGAGGTTTCAGATTTGGAAGACGAACTAATCGGTTTAAATACACGTTTAGCCAATTTTAACACAGAGATTGAGCATTTTAATGAGCAGATATTTGCAAACAAAGAGCAAATAAAAACGTCAAAAGAGCTAATTAGAAAATACAATGCGCAGTTAAATAATGTTAAAAACAACCGTGAGTTTGATGCATT
>JBEAPG010000159.1:0-5174 GCA_041164545.1 Bacteroidota bacterium | reverse complement strand
CGATTCTTTTGGCCAAGATGCAGTGAATAGGGTGGGAAAGGTGGAAAGAGCACGTTTTTGGACTAAACGAATAGATATTTTAGCTTGGGTATTCCCTATTTTGATGTTTGTTTTACGAGATTATGCAGCATTCTTTTTCTATCTAAACGTGTTATTTGTTCTAGGCGTAATTGTGTTTATCGGCACAAATAAAGGGTTAGTAAAGGTATATGACACGCGAGATGACAAGGAGTATTTTTATCCCAATGCTTTGTCAGCACTTGTTTTTCCATCGCTTGCTATTGCACTTTTTGTATTGCTCGAGTATGATATATATGACTTTAAGTCCATTTGGGTATGGGTAGTGGTATACACACTTTTACTTACCTATATGACTATGCAATTGAGCAAGGAGTTGCGGTTTAAGCGTTGGCGAGAGTTAGGCACTGCCTTATTGTTACTCTTGTTTTTTGCTTTTTATGCTGTAGGCAGTTTGCTCGGCATAAACTGCTTAAGCGATAAGTCCGAGCCTATAGCCTATAATGCAGAAATTGCAGACAAGTACGTAGCCGATGGACGGGTAAAGTCGCATTGCCTTAAGCTAAAGCCGTGGGGCCCAAAACCTAAAGAAACAACTTTGGCAAATCTGAATGTAGACGTATATAATCAGTACAAGGTGGGAGATTCCATTGCATTGTACTACTATCCCGGATTACTTCACGCAGGTTGGTATAAAATAAAGTAGCGAGTAAACATTAATCGGACAAGCCTTTTTGCCATTGCCACGAATGCTGCATCATATCGGCAAGCGTATATTGGGGTGTCCAACCCAAAACAGAAGTTACCTTTGTCGTGTCTGCCCAAATTTGCTCTACATCTCCGGGTCTGCGTGGTCCGATGCGGTAATTGAGCTTTAAGTCATTTGCTTTTTCAAAAGTTTGAATCACTTCCAAAACGGTATTTCCATTTCCAGTTCCCACGTTAAAAACATCAATACTTTCATTCATCTGCAAACTGTATTCCAATGCCTTTACGTGTGCTTTTGCCAGGTCCACAACGTGAATGTAATCGCGAATGCAAGTGCCGTCATGCGTGGTATAATCGTTGCCGTGCACTGTAATCTGTTCACGAATGCCTGCGGCGGTTTGTGTTACATATGGAATAAGGTTGCTTGGAACACCGAGAGGTAATTCTCCAATCTTAGCACTCGGGTGAGCCCCAACAGGATTAAAATACCGAAGCAAAACTGCTTTTAGGGGCTTGTATTTTACATAGTCTTGTATGATTTCTTCGCATAAAATTTTGCTAGTACCATACGGACTTTCTGCCAGCTGAATTGCGCTGTTTTCTGTTACAGGTAAATCGGTGGTTGCACCATAAACCGTGCAGCTACTAGAAAATATAAGTGATTCTACCTTATGCTTTTCCATTACGCTCATCAGTGTTATCAAACCTGAAACATTATTTTGGTAGTATTTCATAGGAAACTCAACCGATTCTCCCACTGCCTTATACGCAGCAAAATGGATAACACCATCAAACGTGTTTTCCTTGAAAAGTGCATCCAATTTTTCTTCGTTGTTTACGTCTTCTATGACCACATTCAGCGGTTTTCCGGTAATGGATTCTATTCTTTCCTTTACCTTTATGTCTGAGTTATTTAAATTGTCTATTACAACCACTTCATAGCCTTCATTTTGAAGTTCTACAACGGTGTGACTACCAATGTATCCCAGTCCGCCTGTTACCAATATTTTTTGCATTTGTATTTAGTTTTAGCAGTAAAAAAATGCTTAAATAGCGTTCGTTTTGCTAAAGTGGTGCAAAGTTAAACCATAATCGTACGACGAAAAATCTCCTTTAAGAAAATTGTTCTAGTGATTCATTATTCAAAATAACATTGCAAATCAAAAATCAGAAAGCGACTTTTGTAGATACACCCAAACTACGCTTTCACCGCATCCGTTCGGTTTAAATCCGTCTTTTTTATAGCAGCATATCCGCCTGCTATATCGGTAAGATTGTGGTAGCCTCTAGACTTAAGTATAGAAGCGGCTATTACAGAACGGTATCCGCCGGCACAGTGCACGTAGAAATTCTTTTCTTTTGGAAACTCGGCCAGTTGTGCGTTGATGTTGCTTAGGCAAACGTGGTGTGCTTCGGTTAAGTGGCCACTACTCCATTCACCTTCTTTTCTCATGTCAAATACAGGAAGTGCGTTCGTTTTCCATTCCGCTGCAAACTCACTTGCAGGAATAGAACGAATGCTATCGATTTCCTTACCTGCATTTTTCCAAGCATCAAAACTGCCTTTTAGGTAGCCAATGGTATTATCAAAACCAACTCTACTCAAACGGGTAATTACTTCTTCTAGTCTGCTTTCATCAGATACCAAAAGAATAGGTTGTTTTACATCTTTAATAAGCGCACCTACCCAAGGAGCAAAACCGCCATCTATGCCAATAAAGATACTACGTGGAATATGGCCTTTTACAAATTCGCCTTCTTTACGCACATCCAAAATTACAGCATCCGTCTCATTTGCAGCTGCTTCAAAAGCATCCGGAGATAAGGCATTTTTACCTTGCGCTATTACTTTTTCTATGTTAGCATACCCTTCCTTATTCATCTGCACATTCATAGGGAAGTAGGCTGGGGGAGGAGCGAGCCCATCGGTTACCTCAGCTATAAATTCGTCGCGAGTCATATCGGCACGCAATGCATAGTTCATTGCTTTCTGATTGCCCAAAGTATCCACGGTTTCCTTCATCATATTCTTTCCGCAAGCACTTCCTGCTCCGTGTCCAGGATATACAATTACCTCATCTGCCAATGGCATTATCTTATTTCGCAAGCTATCAAACAAAATTCCAGCTAATTCTTCTTGGGTCATCGTAGCCGCTTTTTGTGCTAAATCAGGACGCCCGACATCGCCTAAAAATAAAGTGTCACCCGAAAATATACAGTGGTCTTTGCCATTTTCGTCTTTTAGCAAATAGGTTGTACTTTCCATAGTATGACCTGGCGTATGCAACGCAGTTATAGTCACATTTCCTATTTTAAACACTTCATTGTCAGCGGCAATTTGTGCTTTAAAACTCGGGTTTGCTAAAGGTCCGTACACAATTGGGGCTCCGGTTTTTTCGGCTAGTGTTACGTGACCACTCACAAAATCGGCGTGAAAATGGGTTTCGAATATGTATTTTATTACAGCATCGTCTTCATTTGCTTGAGCAATATAGTCTCCTACTTCGCGAAGCGGATCGATAATGGCAGCTTCGCCATTGCTTTCTATATAATATGCGCCTTGAGCAAGGCATCCTGTGTATATCTGTTCTACTTTCATTTTTTTCTTTTTTAGACTACAAAGTTAAATCGTAATTTTCTAAATAAATTTATACGGCAATTGATGAAATTGATAAGTGAAAAAATTGGCCAGCTGAATTACTCCAGCTTGCCACCAAACTTAAAAAATCTATTATTATGACAGACTACAACATTGTCGTCGGACATACGTATTCGGTCAACGCAAAACGACCAGTCGCCTCTATTCCTTTAAATCCTTTTTCTACGTTGATTAAGTTATTGTATCCTTTTGATTTTAAGATAGAAGCAAAAATTACAGAACGGTAGCCTCCTGCACAGTGTACATAGTAGGTTTTGTCCATGGCAATTTTTGCCATTTCATTATCTATATAATCCAAAGGAGTGTTTTCTGCATTTATGATATGTTGACTACCATATTCGCTGGCTTTTCTTACATCCAGTATCAGCGCTTCTCCTGCTTCTGACTTTTCTGCTAACTCCTCTGGAGATACAGACGCCAATGTTTCTATGGGCTTGCCAGCTTCTATCCACGCATTTACTCCGCCTTTTAGGTAGCCTAAGTTGTTATCAAACCCTATGCGCGCCATTCTTATCGCTATTTCTTTTTCTCTGCCCTCGTCAGCTATATAAATTACCGGAGTACTTACGTCTTTTAGTATTGTGCCTACCCAGGTGGCAAAACTGCCGTCTATGCCTATAAAAATGGAGTTTGGGATAAAGCCTTTTACAAAGTTCTCTTCACTACGCGTATCTATAATTACTGCATTTGTTTCTTGTGCTATTATTTCAAACTCGGTTGCACTAAGGGCTTTCGTTCCTTTGGTAACCACTTCGTCTATGCTTTCGTAGCCTTTTATATTCATAAGCACATTGTGCGGAAAATACGCTGGTGGAGGTGTTAAACCGTCCAGCAATTGCGCAACAAATTCATCTTCGGTCATAGGTTGCAGTGCGTAGTTGGTCCTTTTTTGATTACCCAAAGTATCCGTAGTTTCTTTACTCATGTTTTTGCCACAAGCACTTCCTGCGCCGTGTCCGGGATACACAATTACATCGTCATCCAATGGTACAATTTTGTCACGTAGCGAGTAATACAACATACGAGCCAATTTATCTTGGGTAAGTTCTGCAATTACTTTTTGTGCTAAATCTGGACGACCTACATCACCAATGAATAAGGTATCTCCGCTGAAAAGAGCTTTTTCGTTTCCGTGTTCATCTATAAGCAAGTAGCAGCTGCTTTCGGTAGTATGGCCGGGCGTGTGCAGCAGTTTTATGGTTACGTTACCCAATTGAAATTCTTGTTCGTCTTTGGCTACTGTAATGTCAAATCCGGTTTGCATAGTAGTAGGACCATATATAATTGGTGCTCCTGTTTTTTTAGATAAATCAATATGTCCACTTACAAAGTCGGCGTGAAAATGGGTTTCGAACACATACTTTATTTTAGCATTTCGTTCGTTTGCCATATCAATATATTGCTGTACTTCTCTAAGCGGATCGATAACTGCTGCCTCTCCATTACTCTCAATGTAATACGCTCCGTGAGCTAAACATCCAGTGTATAATTGTTCAATTTTCATTTGCTATTTTTTCTTTGTGCAAAGGTAGAAGTGGCTTTTCAAACCCATTGTGACGTAAGTTACTTTAACCACTGATAATGATTAGGACTATTGATTGCTTACTTGAATCGTCATCTCCTCTGTATCTGTTTTAATGGTAATGTAGTACATTCCTTTGGCCAGATTTTCGGGTAGGTTTATCACCTTGTTGTGCCACATAGCGGGCATATCTGCAAAATGAAAATGATCTACAATTGCACCTTTATTATCCGTAATTTTAATCAGCACATCAGACTTATTTTTTAG
>JBEAPG010000158.1:0-5193 GCA_041164545.1 Bacteroidota bacterium | reverse complement strand
AGAGTATACAGCTAGTACTAACCTGCTTTTAGGTTACCAGATTTTTTAACTCCACCTTTTGCTTTGCTCTGTGCTTTTAAGGTAGACTTAGGTGTTGCTGTTTTTTTGGCAGGTGCTTTTTTCTCCTTAACTGCAGCTGTTTTTTCTTCCTCCTCTTCTTCACTAGGAGTAAGTGCATTAAAATCCAACTGATCTTTTAATATAGTATACCAACTAACCAATTTCAAAATATCAGAATTATACACCTGATCTTCATCAAAATTAGGAAGCACTTTTCTGAAAAATTCTTTTACCTCTTCCCCACTGCTTTTCTTAGTTACCAATGCTAAACCAGCTGAAACCTGATCATGCAACGTTTTTAAAATGTTTTCTAGTTTCTCATCTCCTTCGTAAGTATACATTGATATATCGCTTAAGAATGAAACTTTTTGAGTTAGACTTGTAGGAAAACGTTTGTTTGTTCCGTCTAGACTTTCAACAATAAGTCCGTTACTTCTCTTTCCTACTACCTTTTGCAAACCTGGTTTGCCTGATACTGAAACTATTTCTGTTAAATACAATGACATTGATCTAATTTGGATGCGAAAATATTTATTCTTATGAAATAAGAATGTAAGTTCTGTAAAGATAAAACTCACAGTGTGTATTATTTAGTATCAAACTGAACCATTATTCGAAATTAATTAGTCCAGCCGCTGTCTAGATAGTTTTAGAATAACAATCAATATGAAGAAAATTTGACATTTGGACAAAAAAACCGCGTAGCACTGCTAAATGCGTGACTTTTACTACAAGAATATGCTTTGGCTTAGACTAAAAATAGTGAAATGAAAAGTTTTTATAAAAAAATGCGTGGTCAGAAAAACATTTACTACCCTATGTCGTTATACTGTTGGGTAAATTTGATTTAATTGGTTAGTTAGTTGAACAGGGAGGTTGCAAATGCAACCTCCCTTCTTTTTTTATAAACTTGCTCGAAGTCGCAATAATCGAGTTAATAGTTCCTCCATTTGTTTGAGTGGTAACATATTCGCTCCATCACTTAGTGCTTCTTTTGGATTAGGGTGAGTTTCAATAAACAATCCGTCTACCCCTACAGCCACTGCAGCTTTTGCCATTGGTTCTATCAGTTCAGGCAGACCGCCCGTTATTCCTGTTCCGTTATTTGGTTGTTGAAGGGAGTGTGTACAATCCATTACCACAGGAAATCCCATTTGTTTCATCCAAATTAGATTTCTATAATCTACTATCATATCACCATAGCCAAACATATTGCCACGTTCAGTCAATAAAACTTGATTATTTCCTTCATCAGTTACTTTTTTGGCAGCAAAACTCATCGCTTCTGCAGCGGCAAACTGACCTTTTTTGATGTTTACAACTTTGCCCGTTTTGGCAGCTGCTTGCAGTAACTCCGTCTGCCTAAATAAAAATGCAGGAATTTGTAGCACATCTACATACTCTGCAGCCATTGCCGCCTCGTGACTTTCGTGTATATCTGTAACTACAGGAACACCAAACTCTTGTTTCAGTTTACCAAGCAGTTTCAATGCTTTTTCATCTCCAATTCCTGTAAATGAATTTGCTTTGGTTCTATTCGCTTTGCGGTACGACGATTTAAATACGTAAGGAATCCCCAACTTATCCGTTAACTTTACTAAAAACTCAGCGGTTTGTAAAGTTATGGTTTCATTTTCTATCGCGCACGGGCCCGCAAGTAAAAATAGTTTTTCTTTGCTAAAAAGAGATTGTATAATGTCTGATGATTTGCTCAAAATAGTTGAATTGGTAAGGTGCAAAGGTAAACGATTATGCCATTCTTATTTCAGGACTATACTTATGTTAGTTTTTACACTCTTGGGTATAGTTACTTATGGTCAAAGTAGTTATTTAAAGCATATTAAAGCCACTGTTGCTAATGAAAAAATATTTATTTCTTGGACAACAAAAGCTGGATTTACATGTCAAGATATCTTTATAGAATTAGGCAAAGACTCACTGAAGTTTAAAAAGGTTGGAGCCATATATGGATGGTGCGGAGATACTACCGAAAAAGATTACGGCTTCGTGATTGATTCACCTTTTTATAACCAACTAAATTTCGTTAGAATTAAACTGGGAGATATAGGATATTCAGAAATAGTACAACTACGGGTTATTTCTGTAAGGAATAAGGTTGCTGTTATTCCACATCCAGCAAATGCCAATACTGAATTGTTTTTTAACAATCCATTTCACAAACAAACAACCATCACATTTTATAATTCAAATGGGCAGATTATCCATACCTTGGAAACGAGTAAAAGCAGCATTCTCCTTGGTGAATACTTAACCAATTCTTCCTTGTATCTCTACATTTTAGAACAAGAAGGAGAGCCGCCCATTGTCGGCAAATTGGTTTATCAATAGTTATAAAAATTCAAATAATTTAGAATAAGTAATTTCTGAGCTACTACTCGTTGGCCATAATGTTTTTGAACCATGATCGCTAATAGATTCGGGTCTAAAAGTCACTACATTGTGCTTTGGCAAAACTTCAACAAGTGGCTTAATAATCATATCATACTCTTCATTTGACCCTGTTATAAAAATAGGAATGTTTAAACCAAGTATTCTTGAACGCACCGTACTTTGATTCGAAAAATATTCTCCTGGACTAAAAGCAATAACTCGCTTAACACGCTCATCTTCCTTGGCTGCAATGAGAGCCAATCCGGCAGAATAAGAACTTCCCCATAGGTATATTTCACGATTTGAATTTTGATCAGCAAAGTCAATAGCCACTTTTACATCTACTAAAGCATCTAAGTAACTTGGGTTTAAGCCTTTAGCCTTTGCTTTTGCAGCTGTTTGATTAATAATGTCATAAACGAAATTTCCACTGCGCAAATCAACTGCAAGACAAGCATAACCAGAATCTACCATGCGAGGAGCAATATCTTTGTATTCTCCTCTACTAAAACTAGATTGATGAAACATTACAATAATAGCTTTAGCATCAGGATTTGGATAGTAATCTGCAGTAATTTCTAAGCTGTCTGAGGATAAGAAAGTAACAGTTTTAAAACTTCCTTTTTCCACATCTGTTGCCTGTTCTTCTAGTACTTCTTTTTTTCCAGAACCATCTCCACTACATCCAATTATAGCCAGTGTACCAAATACAATAAAATAAAAAAGCTTCTTCATTAGCGGTCAAAAATGTTTTATTTTTCTAACATTGCAAAGCCTAAGTAAATAATAATGTCAAACAATCTTTTAACAGGAAAAAAAGGAATAATAACTGGCGCTTTAGATAGCAATTCAATTGCGTGGAAAGTAGCAGAAAAATGTGTGGAACAAGGTGCTGAAATTGTGCTATCTAATGCACCCATTGCGCTTAGAATGGGAACTATCAATGAGTTAGCGGAGAAAACTAATTCTATCGTAATTCCTTGTGATGTAACTGATAATGAGCAAGTAATGGCAATGGTAGATCAATCAATGGAACATTTTGGCGGTAAATTTGACTTTATGTTGCATTCCATTGGAATGAGCTTAAACGTTAGAAAAGGTAAGGATTATACCGACCTGAACTACGACTGGACTCATAAAACATATGATATTTCCGCTTTGTCATTTCATAAAATGCTACAAGCGTGTTATAAAAAAGATGCTTTAAATGATTGGGGTTCAGTTTTAGGTTTAACCTATATAGCGGCACAACGCGTGTTTCCAGATTATAATGAAATGGCAGAAAGTAAAGCACTACTTGAAAGTATAGCGCGTAGTTTTGGCTATCACTACGGAAAATTTAGAAAGGTAAGAGTTAATACTATTTCACAATCTCCAACAGTAACCACAGCTGGCAGTGGTGTAAAAGGTTTTGACGATTTTGTAAGCTACGCAGAAAAAATGTCTCCACTTGGCAATGCTGATGCAAATGCCTGTGCAGACTACTGCATTAGTTTATTCAGTGACTTATCTAAAATGGTGACTATGCAGAATTTATTCCACGATGGTGGGTTTAGCTTCACTGGGGTGAGTAATGAAGTATTGCGTTAATTAAGAAACGTTTTCGAAGTTAAAACATGAAAATTGCAGTTTTATCGCGAAATGCGAAACTCTATTCCACAAAGCGATTAATAGAAGCTGGAGAAAAAAGAAAACACAATATGATTGTGTTGGATCATTTACACTGTGATATTGTAATTGAAAAAAAGAAACCTCAAATCTATTATAAAGGTGAACCATTAACAGATATAGATGCTGTAATTCCAAGAATTGGGGCTTCTGTTACCTTTTACGGCACTGCTGTAGTTCGTCAGTTTGAAATGATGAAGGTATTTACTACGACGGAGTCGCAAGCCTTAGTACGTTCTAGAGATAAGCTTCGTTCACTTCAAATACTTTCCAGAGCAGGTTTAGACTTACCCAAAACTGCATTTACTGATTTTTCGAAAGATCCAGACAGCTTGATAAGTAAAGTTGGAGGGCCTCCTTGCGTTATCAAATTATTAGAAGGTACACAAGGTGTCGGCGTTTTGCTCGCTGAAACAAAAAGTGCTGCACACAGCGTTCTTGAAGCATTTCAGGGGTTAAATGCTCGAGTTATGGTACAAGAATTTATAAAAGAGGCAGGTGGAGCAGATATACGTGCCTTTGTAGTAGATGGGGTTGTGGTTGGAGCGATGAAACGACAAGGAAAAGAGGGAGAATTCCGATCTAATTTGCATAGAGGTGGAAGCGCTACAATTGTAGAATTAACCGATGAAGAAGAAAATGCAGCGCTAAAAGCAGCACGTGTTTTAGGACTTGGAATTGCCGGTGTAGATATGTTGCAAAGTAATTCGGGACCTAAAATTATGGAAGTGAACTCATCTCCTGGTTTAGAAGGTATAGAAGGTGCAACGGGTAAAGACATAGCAAAAGCTATAATCCGATATATAGAGCGAAATGTCGATTAAAAAGCTAGTAGTTCTAGGCAAAGAAATAGGGCCTGGAAAAACAGTTTTAAACCTAGATATAGCAAAACTTCACACCAGAACTAAGCTTGAAGTTCCAATTATTATAGAGAGGTCCAAAAAAGATGGGCCTGTCTTATTGCTCACTGCCGGTATTCACGGTAACGAGGTAAATGGAGTTGAGATTGTTCGTCAAATTATCAAACGAAAATTAAATAAACCTCAATGTGGTACTGTTATTTTCATACCTGTT
>JBEAPG010000157.1:0-5206 GCA_041164545.1 Bacteroidota bacterium | reverse complement strand
CAAACTAAGCCGCTGGTTGCATCCAGCGGATTGTCAATGCAATACGCAATTATGATGGGCTTAGTTGAACAAGCGATGGAAGAACACCCAGGCAAAGCCATTCGTTTTATCGTTCCGCCAAACTGCTATGGCGGCACCAACGATCAAGCGCGTAGAGTGGCGGCGTGCATACCCAATGTGGAAATTGTAGACTTATTGGTAGATGGCGAAAATGACATGGTTTTGAGCCTTGAAACCATATTAAACGAAATGGCTTTAGCAGATGCTATTCCATATATCATTGCTGAAATCCCTACCAATCCACGTGTAGAAGTGCCTGATTTGCAACTACTAAAAGCTACTTTACAAAAAGAACGCAGCACTTCTGATGGAAAACCTGCCATAGATCCCGTTTTTATTTTGGACCAAACATTTTGCCCCAATGTGCTTTTTCTTGGAGAAGGCAAAGTGCTTTCCACAGTGAGAGCCATTTCCTATGCAAGTGGGTCAAAGTTTCCAAGTGGCGGTAAGTGTACAGCAGGATACTGTGTGTCCAATAACAAAGCTGCACATTTAATGCCGTATATTGAGAAGCATTTAACACTCTGCGATAATGCAGCTAGAAACTTACAAATGGAAGTATTGGCAAGCCAATTACCTTCTATGAATAAGCGCATTGCAGATGCATACACAAACACCCGCTCATTTGTGAATTTTATTGAAAAGGAATTGCCCACTGCAAAAATCAATTTCGTATCAGAGCAACTTGCTGCAGAAGGATTTACCCCATCTGTATTTTCGCTCGATCTTCCTACCAAAGGAGATACACACGAAGAACGCGAGGCATACAAAAGAAAACTTAATCTAAAACTTATTGATATGATGATTACGCAAATACCCAACGAAAGCAAGTACTGCGTAAGCTACGGACAGTTGAAAGGATGCTACTGGACTATACCAGCCACATCTACCCAAGGAACTACCAAAGAAGGCGATAAAGATTACATCGCACGTGTTTCGTTATCGGGCAATATGGACTTAGAGATGCACAAAAAGGTTTTCTTAGACTTTGTTAAGCAGCTTTAAGAACGGCTAAAAGAGATAGAGTTCCTCAGGAAAAGCTATATCGGGTATGTAATTGTTAAAAATAAGTACTCTATTTGTGCAATGAATCCTGCAATTGACCAATTTATAGCCAAACAAAAGCAATGGAAGGACGAACTTGCTGCTCTACGTCAAATTGTAGTTGATTGCGGCTTAAATGAAGAATTAAAATGGCGCCAACCATGCTACAGCTATAATGGAACAAACCTCATAATTTTAGGTGGTTTCAAGGATTTTTGTGTCATAAGTTTTTTTAAAGGAGTCTTACTAAATGATGAGCACGGCATTTTAAAAAAGCAAGGCGAAAATACGCAATCTGCACGTGTTATTCCTTTTACCAATGTACAGCAAATAATCGAACTGGAGCCCATAATCAAAAGCTATATTTACGAAAGTATAGAAGCAGAAAAACTGGGATTAAAAGTTGAATTTACGGATAATAAAAACATTAATTTAGTAGAAGAATTGGTGGGAGTATTGAACCAAAATCCAAGTCTAAAACAAGCATTTGAAGCACTTACTCCAGGCAGAAAAAGAGCCTACAATATGTTCTTTGAAGCAGCCAAGCAGTCTAAAACGCGGTTAGCCAGAATTGAAAAATACATACCACGTATTATGCAAGGCAAGGGAATGAATGACTGCGTGTGCGGTTTGTCTAAACGTATGCCCAATTGCGATGGCTCACACAAATCCCTCGGTCTCACGGTTTAATTCTCCGCATTAATACATAAAAAAGCTTAACTACACCGTTTTAGCAGAAAGCCACAATCTTCCTAACTTTGTTCTAGTAACAAGCCAATGATAAAAAACCAATCTCACAGCAGAACGCGTGCTCAAGAAAGTACTTGGGCAATACAACGCCTTTACATAACAATGCGCCATCTATTTAACCGTGGTTTCTACAAACCAATGGGTGTGTCTGGAGAAACCTTGCGCGAAGCACTGCTCATACTCCGCCCCGAAATATATGGAGATATTGCCCAAGAAAAGCTAGAATTGGAAGGCTTGTTATACGTAATCGATCGATTGCCCGAAGGCATAGAAGAGTGCAGGTTTATAAATCTTACAAGTGAAGAAGGTTATAAAAGTGCGCACTTCAAACCCATTATCCCACCAAAACGAAGACGCAATTGCTACCGAATAGATGAGGAGCAAATGAATATTGAAATAACCAGAGGTCGCTCAGAGATATATGATATTCTTACGCATCTTACCTTTCTTTTTATAGAGTCGCATAAAATTATGAAAAGAGTGCGTATAAATGAAAGAGGTGATGTTAATAGAGATTGGCAAAAACTGAAAGAAGCAGTTCTTCAAACTAAGCCGCTGTCCACCAAAGATAAAGAAATAGCACTTGCCCATACAGCTAATATTGTAGGGCATACTTACCAAAATTTAGCCCATATCTACTCGAAATTTGCTACTACTAAAAATGAAGATCGCTTTCTTCATTTAATATATTGGTTGGGTAAATTAGCACTAGACGAGGTACAAACAGAAGTAAAAAGGACCGTTACCTTTAGTTCAGTACTCCGCGAGCGGCTTGGCCAACATATTCACGGTGAAATTTGGGCGGATAACATAAAGGCTTACCTCAGCAAAAACAATCTATTGCATAGGCCTATTCATATTATAAGTGCAAATATGCATAGCGTACAAAACACGCTATTTGCCTCAAGCGCATTAAAAAATAAATTAAAAGATACGGAAGAACTGGCATTATACAAGGAGCTAAGCCACAATGTCACCCATCGCAAAACGGTAGAAGATCTAGCAAAAAAAGAGGGTATGACCTTCCTTAATGACGAGAGTGGAACCAATATAGATGTGCAGCTTTTTGATACAAGTAAAATAAAATCAGGTGCATACGCCCAATTTTTTAAATCAAGCGAAGGCAAAGACCAACCCGTAATTTTAGTGATGGATTATGCCTTTGGAGAGCAAGCTTATGAAACGATGGACGAATTGTTGAAACCCTACAAACCAGATAGTGATACCAAAATATATTTGGATGTAAAGTCTATTTCTATCATGGGTAAAGCTGGTATTTTGGACGGCAAAAAAGGGGATATTATGATACCCAATGCCCACGTTTTTGAAGGTACTGCAGATAACTATCCGTTGGAAAACGGTCTAAAAAAGGAAGATTTAGAAGGAAACGGCATTGACATCTACGAAGGCTCTATGATAAGTGTGCTTGGAACTTCGTTGCAAAACAAAGATATCCTACGCTATTTCAATAGAAGTACGTGGGGTGCTATTGGCCTAGAAATGGAGGGCGCTCACTATCAAAAAGCCATACAAGCAGCAAGTAAAATACGCAGAAGTATATCGCCAAATGTTCGGCTAAACTATGCTTATTATGCCTCGGATAATCCACTAGAAACGGGCAGCACTTTGGCTTCTGGAGGATTAGGAACCGCAGGTGTAAAGCCAACCTATCTTATTACCGCAAAAATTTTAAAACAAATAGCCAACGATCAAGCTTAGTCTGTTGGCAGTACTTGTTCATCCAAAAAAAGCGTCCGACTTCAATCTTAATCGCTGCGTATTGGTTTATTAAATACAATGAAAACACTCGCCATAATTGCCCTTATTTTGGGAATACTCTTTCTCGCATTTCAACTCTATATTACATTTTCTACAGCCAAAACTGAAGCACAGCCTTATGATGTAGTAAGTGCAGAAAAAGGTTTCGAAATACGCCACTATCCAGCTTCTACATTGGCTCAAGTGAGCAGCAATGCAACGTCGTATCGCGAATTAAGTTCTTCGGGCTTCAGAAAATTAGCTGGATACATTTTTGGTGGAAACGAGGAAGGAACCAAGATTGCTATGACTTCGCCTGTGCACATGGACATCAACGATTCATCCAGCACTATGAGTTTTGTGATGCCTTCGGAGTATGAAAAAGAAAGTCTGCCAACACCAAACGATCGCACCGTAAAAATCATTCAATCTGAAGACGAACATGTGGCAGTATTGCAATTTGGAGGCTTTGCTAATGACAAAGTATTAAAGACGAATGCAACAAAGCTAAAAGCCCTTTTGGATGCCAACAATATAGAATACACGGGTAACTTTAGATACTTGGGATATAATCCACCGTACCAATTGATTGGAAGAAAAAATGAAGTAATGGTGCGTATTATTCGCTAGGCATTATTTAACCTTCTTTTCGCAGATACATTATAATCTGAACTGATGCGCTATATATTTGTATGAACTCGAAAAATGAAAAACAGTAAGGGCTAACCTACATCAGATTTTAAGATGAGAGTATTAGAAAAATACAAAAAAAGAAAGGGTAAACGTTAACGAAAAATGAATAAACCACAGAATTTCAAGAGTTTACTCAACCGATTCTTCTATTTTGGCCTCTTCGCAATAGGTTTATTTTTTACTTGGCAATGGACCACGTATCAATCTCGCGATCTGCCTGAGGGTATATTTATAAGTAACGATTCAATTGGCATTTCGGAGATTGCAGATTATTACTGCTTCCAACCTCGCACCGTTACAAAACAACACAGCATCCTATTTTTCCCTGAACGATTTGCCGACCCCAAAGCTTATGCAGCGCTTGCGAATCAGGTGGCTAGTCAAGGATTTACTACCTACATAATTAAAAGCAAACGGCGTTCACCTTTAGGCGATTATAATAAAATTTCTACCCTATTTCCGCTTACCAAACAGAAATTTGTACTTGCCGGACACGGACGAGGAGCCCAAGCAGCTGCCTTGTTTACCAGCAAGAATACTGATGTTGTAAAAGGCTTGATTTTGTTTGGCGCTACCATACCTCCTGAATGCGACTTAAGCTCGTCTTCCCCACCTATGCTTAGCATATATACTCAAAACGGTAGTATAAATAAAGACCGTAATTTAAGCTACCAACACCTGTTACCACCTAATGCAGAATACAAGCATATAGCTGGAGGAAATCACGCGCAATTTGCATACTTAGGAAGCTTGCTTAGCGATGGCAAGGCAAGCATTTCCAGACTTGAACAGCAGAATATCTTAGCAGAAAGTATTTTAAAATTCCTAAACCAATTAGAAAAACAATGAAAAAAGCAATTGTTGTTGGAGCTTCCTCGGGCATAGGCAGAGAAGTTGCAAA
>JBEAPG010000156.1:0-5214 GCA_041164545.1 Bacteroidota bacterium | reverse complement strand
AAACCAACTAAAATTAACTATAACTACATTTGAATCTGTCCTAACAATGGGGAGTACTTAAATCTTGTCAAAGTTACATTTTTTATATCTTGTTGTGGAACGATAGTAGTATGAATTAAATCACAAAATGTTGAAAAGCGCAAGCTATTCGCGCCTTTTTGTATTAATTTCTAAATTTTTATATTAAATCGAATAGAGCAATGGTAAAAAAGTTAATTTAGCGATTGTGCAGTTGGATATTTATTTAATCTATGGAAAGTCAGTTTATATATATACTTATTAGCTTGGTTTTTGGTGTGGCAGCTACTGCACTTTTGTATCAGTTTTTGGTGGTAAAAAATTTCAAAGACAATGTGTCTAACCTAAGAATGCAAGGGGAGAAAATAAGCAACGACTTAAATGAAGAGCGTAAGTTAAAAGAAGAGCTAAATGCAGCATTTGCAGCGGCAAAACGCGATTTGGAGCACGCGCAAAATCGGTTAAACGAGCAAAAAGCGGAGTTGCAAAACCTTAATGAACAGCTAACTAAAGATTTTGAAAACATAGCCAATAAAGTGGTTTACCACAACAGCAAGGTGATGCAAGAAAAGCACGAGGAAAAACTGATGGCAATGCTTACTCCGTTTAAAGACAAAATTGAACGATTCGAAAAAAAGGTAGAAGACACGCATAAAGAAAGCATAAAAGATAGTCAGTCGCTAAAAGAGCAGCTTCTCCAATTGAAAGAGCTAAACAAGAGTATTGGAGATGAGGCTAAAAATTTAACCTCGGCACTAAAGGGAGATAAAAAAATGCAAGGAGATTGGGGTGAACATAAGCTCGAGCGAATACTTCAAGCTGCAGGCTTAGAAAAAGAAACGCACTACCGAAAACAGGTAAACCTTAAGGACGAATTCAATAATAACCTGCGACCGGATTATATCATCTACTTACCAGACGATAAAAATTTGGTGATAGACAGCAAGGTAAGTTTGGTAGCTTATGAAAAGTACTTTAGCGCAGATGATGATCAAGAGATAAAAATAGCCGCAGCTTCGCATGTTAGAAATGTGCGTGATCACGTAAATAGATTGAGCAGCGTAAATTATAGTGAACTTATGGGCATAAACTCACCCGATTATGTAATTATGTATATGCCTATAGATGGTGCTTTGGGCCTGGCCATGACTGAAGATACAGAGTTGTTTGAATATGCTTTGAATAAGAATATAGTGCTGGTAAGTAATAACACGTTGCTGGCTACGCTTAAAACAGTTTCCTTTATTTGGCGACAGGATATGCAAAATAAAAATGCTATAGAAATTGCCCGCCAGGGTGGAGCGTTGTATGAAAAGTTTACTGGTTTTGTGGAGACTTTGATTCAAGTAGGTAAGAAGATGGAAATAGCACAAGTAGACTACCGAAAAGCAATGAATCAACTTACCGAAGGCAAAGGCAACTTGGTAAGAAGGGCCGAGCAACTGCGTGAGCTAGGTATAAAAACATCAAAAACGTTGCCTGAAAAATTGGTAGATAGAAGCGAGCAGTAAGTTTTTTTATTTATGAAGCGGGTTTAACCAAAGTGCTTGTGTGTTTAAGTAATGTAATCATCAAAAGTGATGTGATTGATAACGGCAATTTATTTGATTTTTAGGTGATTACTGCGCGGATAATTATAGTGTAGCCTATTTTAAAGGGACAAAAAAAGCCCCGATCCGAAGACCGAGGCTCTATAATTTTAGGTGTATAGCTATTAGAAAATTTGGAATTTCACCGGTATTCTAAATCGCATATCTACACTTCTGTCTCTTTGTTTTGCAGCTTGCCACATACCAGAAGTTTTCTTGATAACGCGCATAGCCTCTTCTTCCAATCCAAAGCCTTTTTTGCTTCCTAATATGGCGATGTCTTTTACTTCACCTTTTTTAGTTACAACAAACATTACATTCACTGTTCCTTGCATATCGTTTTCCAATGCCATAGGAGGGTAGGTAATGTTTTCAGCAATGAATCGTTGAAGACCTTCGTCACCACCTGGAAATACTGCTTTTTCAGATACGTCAAAGATTTCGAAAACCTCATTGGTTTCCTCTGGCTCTTCTTCCTCTTCTTGTTGCTCATATTCCTCCATTTCGGTATCCTGATCTATCTCATTCTCCTCAATTTCTGGTTGATCTTCTTCAATTTCCTCGTCGTCATCTACCACTTCAATTTCTGGTGGAGGAGGAGGTGGAGGTGGTTTTTTCTCTTGTACGGTGTTTTCCATCACTACAATGTCCTCTTCTACAATAATGTTTTCGAGGGTACTGTCTTTTTTATCATATACCTTATATGAAAAAGCCCCCAAAACCAGTAGAAGTGACAAGGTAAGGCCAACTAAGAAGAAGTCTGTTCGCTTATTCTTTAGCTCTGCTCTTGAACTCTTTTTTACTTCCATAACATTAACGTTTCAAATTTAAACATATTTATTTATTCGTATATACTCTCAATTGACAAAAGGTAAATAGTTTTTTATAAATAACTTTTACTTAATGACCATTTAACTAATTCGATCCGCTGTCAAACTAATAAATTTGAAATGCAATGGGAATTCTAAACCTCATAGCTACAGTTTTTCCTTTATGAGTTGCAGGTTTCCACATACCCGAAGTCAGTTTAATAACCCTAATTGCTTCTTGATCTAAACCATGGCCAATAGGCTTTCCCAATATCGTTACATCTGCAACTTTCCCATCTTTGGTTATTATAAACATTATGTTTACAGTTCCTTGTTTGTCTTTTTCTAACGCCTTTGGCGGATATTTTATATTTTCTGCTATGAACTGTTGTAAGCCTTCATCTCCTCCTTCAAACATTGCCCTTTCGGTAACATTAAAAAATTCGAAAATTGTATCATTTCTCGCTGTCCTTTCAATCTCGTAAATTGTAACTTTATCTTCTTCGATTATTTCAGCGGGCTCTGACTGCTGTACTTTCTTTTTCACTATTTTTTTATGGGTCAGATCATTCTTTTTGGTGGTTTGCCCATTGCAAATAGTGAAGATTCCAATACATAAAAGTGCTGCAATGTTTCTCACAATGGAGTTTACGTTCATGTCTAATTTTACTTTAGCTAAAACAAAGTTAAAATAAAGGAAACCGTCATTAGTGAGATGGGTAAAAGTACTTTACAAGTGGAATGTATTTTTTAAAAAATGAAAAGTGTTTGATAATGAAATTAATGCTTAAAACACCAATCAATGCTCCGACACTGTCTGCTACCATATCATCTACTTCGAAGCTCCTACCTAAGTGCATACTACTTTGCAAGACTTCAATAAGCGCTCCGTATGCTACACCCAAAAGTAGAACCACTAGTTTTGTTTTGAATGAAATTGCTTTAGTGCCTTGCAGAGCCAGTAGCCAAAACACAGTCCAAGCAAAAAATAAGACAAGATGAATTACCTTGTCAATTTGCAAGAAACTATCGAAACTAAATGGCTTGAAAACTCCTGCTGGGATAAGACAAGAAGTGGCAATAAGTAAAGTCCAGATAATAGCAACTATCTTGGATTTATCTTTTATCACTCGAGCGGTCTTACTGACTGAAGTTCTAGTGGCCGATCAATGCCTTATATGCCTCGGCGTCTAGCAAATCATCTAGTTCTGAGGCATCACTTAAACGTATTTTTACCATCCAGCCAGCGCCATAAGGATCTTCATTTACAGCTTCTGGTTTATCTTGCAGACCTACATTTACTGTTGTAACTTCCCCGCTTACAGGCATAAATAAATCAGATACTGTTTTTACAGCCTCAATCGTGCCAAATACTTCATCTTTATCTAAGCTTTCTCCTTCTGTTTCTATTTCAACAAAAACGATGTCGCCTAGTTCACTTTGTGCAAATTCTGTAACTCCTACAGTTGCTTCGTCTCCTTCTACAAGCACCCATTCGTGCTCTTTAGTGTATTTTAAATTTTCTGGAAAATTCATGGGTAAAAATTATTTTGCTGTTTGTGTTTGTTTAACTTGTTTCTTTTTTGGTGCGGCTGTTTTTCTGTTTGCCATCATTATAGATAAAACCTCGTGCAATTTATCTTTCATATCCTTACGTTCTACAATAAAATCTACAAATCCCTTTTCTTGTAAAAACTCAGAGCGTTGAAATCCTTCGGGCAGGTCTTTTCCGATAGTTTCTTTAATTACCCGAGGGCCTGCAAAACCAATAAGTGCTTTCGGTTCTGCTATATTTAAGTCGCCCAACATAGCAAATGAAGCTGTGATGCCTCCTGTAGTTGGGTCTGTTAAAATGCTGATATAAGGCAATTTAGCTTTGTTTAGTAAGGCAAGCTTGGCCGAAGTTTTAGCCATTTGCATAAGTGAAAATGCAGCTTCCATCATACGAGCACCCCCACTTTTCGAAATGATAATCATAGGTATATCAAGTTCTAAAGCTTGGTCGATTGCGCGTGCTATTTTTTCACCTACTACCGAACCCATCGAGCCACCAATGAAGTTAAAATCCATAACTGCCATTGACACCTTTAGCCCACCTATTTTACCTATTGCCGTACGCACAGCATCATTTAGGCCGCTTTTTTTAATACTGCTCTCTAATCTTGCAGGATATGGTTTTGTATCTATAAACTCTAATGGGTCGCCAGAAACTAAATTAGGGTCAAGTTCCTTAAACTTACCATCGTCAAATAGAATGGAGAAATACTCTCTGGATCCAATTCTACCGTGGTTTCCACAGTTTGGGCATACCCATAAATTATTTTCAAACTCCTTGGTGCTGGTAGGTTCTTTACATTCTACGCACTTATACCATAGCCCATCTGGTGTAGACTTTTTGTCTTGGGTTTTTGTTAAGATACCTTCCTTTACTCGCTTAAACCAACTCATTGCTTAAAACAAATGTATAAATTTATAATAGTGAAACTAGGTTTAATACCATAAAATGTAAAAACTAAGTCACGGGCGGCAAAATTACATTTTTTTTAATAGCTAACTTTGCCTTTTATAATGGAAGATTTAAATATTTCAATTGCACAATCCGCGGATCAACTAAACAAAATATTTGAGGTAAGAAGACGCGTTTTTGTAGAAGAACAAGCTGTGGAGGAAGTGGAGGAGTATGACGAATTTGAAACTTCTAGTACCCATCTGTTCGCAAAACTAGGAGACAACATTGTTGGCACTTGTCGATTTAGAAATACGGACAAAGGCATAAAGTTAGAACGTTTTGCAGTACT
>JBEAPG010000155.1:0-5224 GCA_041164545.1 Bacteroidota bacterium | reverse complement strand
AGATACAGTAACTATAGTTGTTAAGCCAGCGCCAACTGCCTTTATTGGAGGAAGTGCTACACGCACCATTTGCCCTGGAGATTCAGTTAATCTAGTCGCCAACTTTGCACCTGGCAATACATATACTTGGAATAACGGTATGACAGGAAATAATATTTGGGTAAAAGACACGGGAGATTACCAAGTATCGGTAGCAAATACCAACGGTTGTGGAAGAGTAAGTAATATTATTAAGGTGAATCATTTTAACAGACCAAGCGCTAGTTTAAGCAGTAATGCTTTTATTTTTAATGATAGTAGTTGTACAGGTAATACACTTACCCTTGAAGCTAGCAGTTCTACTTTTGATAGTTTCTTCTACTATGCTGGAAATACAGAACTTACTCGAATAGCGAGCCCAACATATAATACCTATTTTGATAGTACCACTACCTATGGTTTGATAGTAAAAGATAGCAATGGTTGTTCCAGCGAAAAAAGCTCATATACGGTTACTGCCAAAGAAGAATTAGATGCACCAGTTGTTTCTTGCATAAATCAAACACCAAGCAGCGTTACATTTGAGTGGGATGGAACCACGTTTCATAATGGGTATGAAATAAGTACAAATGGAGGGAATAATTGGATTTCGCCAAGTAGCGGAGCTGCTGGAACTACCCATGTGGTAACGGGAATGCAGCCAGAGGATTCGGTAACAATACTGATTAGAGCAAAGGATAATGCTCCTTGTTTTTATAGTAAGGTAGGCACAAAAACTTGTGTTTCGGATACGTGTAGTCAACTTCAGGTGGATGTAACCTATGATGAGGCTGTATGTTATGGAGAATTGATCAATTTTGAAATCAATGGTTTGGCTGATAAATTCTATGGTTTGAGCATAGAAGGCGGCGATCAGTTTACGGATACGATTTTTAGCTTTAGCTCTTCGGTAAGTAAAACAATAGTGCTTGCAGTTACGGATTCTGCCAACCTAGCTTGTCCTGCCAATGAGATTTTGCTTCCACTCGTGGTTGATAGAATTTTTGATATTAACCTTAAAGTAGACAAATTATCTCCGTATTGCCCAGGGGAAACAGTTACTCTTACGGCTAATGATACGCTAGAGCAATTTAATTTTTACTTAAATGGAAACTTGGTTCAAAATGGAGCAAGTAATTCATATTCTTCATCATCTATGGAAAATAGCGACAGTGTGTTTGTGGTAGTAACCAAAGGAGAGTGTACCGATACATCAGCGGTTGAAGTCATCATTATTGAAAGTCCAGCTGATGCTACTTTTTCTTATGACCGAACCAGAGCAGAATATACATTTAGACCAACTATAGATTCTTATACCTCATATTCGTGGGATTTTGGTGACGGCAGTCCAATAACTACCGATAAAAATCCGAAACACAACTTTGCTACCAGCGAAGGCAAGTCTGTGGATGTAACTCTGGAAGTAGTTACGAATAACAATTGCGCAAACTTCTATACAGAGCAAATAAACTTACCTCAATTTAGCAATGTAGAAGTCTTAGACGCTTTGGGTTTAAGTGTCTATCCAAATCCTATAATAAATGAATTAATAATTGCGAATGAACAAGGTCATACAGGTAAAATTGCTATTTATAGTGTAGAAGGTGAGTTGGTTACGAATACAGACTTATTAGGTTCAAATACCAAAATCGCGATGAATAATTATAGTGCCGGGATTTATATTTTAAAAATTTCAATAAACGGTAAAGAATCTTCCATTCGCGTTTATAAAAAATAGTGTTTTAATGTGTTTCCATTCTGCCTTTAATGGTAGAATTTCGCATTAAGTTAGTCAAAGAATCGATTTCAGAACTGAGGTCGATTCTTTGGTTTATAGCATATTCCAAATCGGGTTGTCCTGCATCTACCCAAGCCGTATACCAAAAACAACCCACCATATGAACTGCCTCCTTCATTCGGCGTTCCACCATTTGATTTAAGGCGTTATGGTATGCAGTGCTAAACTCTTTGCTATAGACCTTAACGGTAGTGTTTCCCTTGCTTTCATAGGCATACTTTGTTGTTGGCATGGCTAAGGTTAGTTCTTTTTCTATTTTTAGCACAGAGTCTTTTGCTGCAAAACTTGCTTCCACAAAAGCCCAAACTGTCTCTTGCATATTGCTGATATATTGTGCTTTACCAGTAAAAAAATCATACTCACTTGCAAAAACTTCAGGAAGCCTACTTTCCCATAAACCGTGTATTCCTTCTTGCCCTGTTAATTGACCATTGTAGTTTTCTGTAGCGTGTAAAGGCACATGTGCATCTGCCACATAATGGCCTAAGTCTGCGCTTAGTTTCAGAATTTTCGGGTAATCTTTCTGCCTAAAAGCAGCTGTTAACCAAGCTTTTACGCTTAGAATGTGCCAAGGCACTATGCCATATTCTCGCAGATAATCTTCACCATATTTTGCTACTGCAGAATCCCATAACTTGGGTAAAGTGTCAATTGGCAAGCTCTTTTCATAATGATCTAAATCGATGTAGTGTTTTGGTGCTTCGTCTTCTACTGCATATCTGCGTTGGTCTGCTTTTACTGCCCAGTCGCGGATAGTTTCAATGTTCTGTTTATAAAAACCAAACATTTCTATTGGTAAGGTAAAGTTGGCCAAATAGTTAATTTCTTTATGTGCAAAAAATCCCCAGGTACTGGATTGTAAATAAACACAAAGACAAATGGATAGAATGAGCAGCCGCACAATGCAAAAGTAAACTAAATGATAAACGGAAAGTGAAGTGTTTAAGAGATGTGATTTTACCTAATCATCCTCTTGTTTGCTATCTTTGTAGTGGTAATGAATAATGGTATCCTCGTCGGGATACATCCAATAGGGAAACTCATTATCATCTTCATCCTCATCGTCTTCGTCTTCAAAAAACATACGCTGTTGTGGTCCTTGTTTGCGAAAGATGATGCCAAATAAGACTCCAGAAATGGCTCCTGCCAAATGGCCTTCCCACGATATATTTTTACCAATTATTTTACCATACTCTGGAAAAATTCCGTAAATCAAACTGCCATAAAGAAAAATAAGCACAAAAGCTGCGGCCAATGTTTCCTTATTTCGAGTGAAAAAAGCGTGCGTTACTAAGAAAAATATGTAAGCATAAACCAGTCCACTTGCACCTATGTGATTGCTTCCTTTTTCGCCAATAATCCATAATAAAATGCTGGTGAGCAACGCACTTAATCCTATGATTTTTAATTTTTGTTCCGGGAAATATTGAAATATAAATCCCAATGAAAGCAATAGGGGAATAGAGTTGGAAAAAAGATGGTCAAAATCACCGTGAAGAAAAGGCATTGAAAAAATGCCTATCAATCCGTTTAGTGTTTTTGGTTGCATTCCGAACTGGTTTAAATGTAAGTTGAATCGCAGATCCACAAAAAATACTAGCCATATAAACACAAGGACCACTAATGGCCAAACCAGAGAATCAATTAATTTGAGTATGAAATTAAACATTCTTCCTTACAAGCTTTACAAAATACGTTCCGATTGAAATTACTGACATAATGCCTGATTTTATAATTTTCGCTCTATTGCATTTTTCCATAAAAGAGGTATTTACATCGTTTTATATTACAATTTTGAAATAGGTGTAGCGTTGATAATGCAATACAATTTTATCTAAAGCACCGAATTATGCAATTACCCAAATATGCTGTAACTCTAATTTCTGTCTTAGTTTTTGTCTTATTATTCTTCGAAAAAAGCTTGGGCCTGAATGTGTTTTTATATTCATTAGTCACTACTGTTTGGTTCATCTTTTTTAAATCGGAATGGGTAAAACATCGAATTAATCAATTGATTTTAAGTGGGTTTTTACTCTTATCGGGCTTCTTTTACCTATACGGAAGCCCATTGACCCTTGCACTTTGTTTCATATCTTTCTTTCTAATTATAGGTTTACATTCTAAAACAGAGATTCAGAACTTGAGTTATGCTTTGCCCAATTTTATACCCAATTACTTCAATGCCATCGGCTCCTTCTTTTTGTCTTTCCAATCTTCGAAAACTGGAAGAAGCAAAGTGAAATTAGGAAAGACATTGCGTATCATTTTTTTACCCCTGTTTATCATTCTTCTTTTTTTGGCTTTGTATAGTATGGGAAGTTCCTTTTTTTCTGATGCACTTTCGGAAGTCGGAGAAGCAATAGGACGTTTTTTTAACAATCTTTTGAAGTATATCGATGTTGCTGTGGTTGGTGTAGCCTTGCTTGGTCTGTTATTTGGAGTGGTACATAGCTTAGGTCTTACAGAAACTTTTTTTTCAGATAAGGATTCAAAAGCATCCGATATTTTGCTTCGAGTTAAAGATAAAACGGTCTCTCGATTTAAGCCACTTGACCTAAAATATGAGTATAAATCTGGGGTGTTTTTGTTTGTTACACTTAATCTTCTATTAATTGGGTTGCTATTTCTTGAGATTAAAAATATATGGCTAAATTTTGAGTGGAAAGGCGAGTTTCTAAAATCGCTGGTACACGAGGGAACTTATGTTCTAATATTAAGCATACTAGTTTCTATGGCGGTTACTATTTATTTCTTCAGAAAAAATCTAAATTTTTATAAGCAGAACAGACTGTTAAAGTGGTTGGCCTATGCTTGGGTTTCGCTCAATGCGCTTCTCGTTGTTTCTGTATTTGTTAGAAACGCTTATTACATCCAGCATTTTGCTTTGGCATATAAGCGTATTGGTGTTATCTTCTTTTTAATACTTTGTTTAGTTGGGCTTTTGACTCTGGTGTTCAAAATAAGAAATCTAAAATCGACGTATTATATCATACGTGTAAATGCGATAGCGGCCTATATTGGACTAGTTGTTTTGAGTGCATTCAATTGGGATGTCATAATCGCCAAGTATAACTTTTCGCATTATAAATCGGCCTTTATTCATCTTCCATTTATGTCTGATTTAAGCGATAAAGCATTACCCTATTTACAACTTACGGACGAGCAAATTAAAGAAATTGAAGATCATCAGGTAGAGAAAATACCCTTTGCCAGCAGAGGATATTTTGACGAAATAGGATACAAAGAGAAAATAAATGAACGTATTTCTAAATTTACGACTGCCTACCAAGAAAAACACTGGCTAGAAAAAAGATATGCAGAAAGCAAGGCGTTTGATATGCTAAACAAATAGAAATGCTAGGATTACACGCTTCAAAGCATTTCGCTATTTTACTTAATGTAATTATT
>JBEAPG010000154.1:0-5233 GCA_041164545.1 Bacteroidota bacterium | reverse complement strand
GTTGCAGAAAAACTAAAAAATAAGGACGTAATCCATTGGGTGAGAAATGATCAACGCGTCTCTGATCACGAAATATTCTCTAATATTGAGTCATTCAATTCTGTTTCGGCATTTTACATTTTTGATGAAAAATATAATACACTTCATCCACTCGATTTTCCACTAATTGGACAGTTTAGAAAGCAATTTTTAAAGGAATCTTTAGATGAACTAAGTGCTAATCTTAAACACAAAGGTGTTGATTTTAATATATTTACATCAATAAGCGAATTTCAAGAAAGTAAGATATACCTGAATAGAAACCTAACTTATCTAAAGCAGTACGGGACAGAGGAACTCGATGTGGAAGCTAAGGTAATGAACATTGCAGGTCAAGGTGTTGCTTTAGATAATTTCACCCTAGTCGATAAGACGCAGCTTCCTTTCTCCTTAATCAAGCTACCTGATGTGTTTACGGCATTTAGGAATAAGGTAGAGAAATACGGAGCATATCAATCACCAATCGGATATCCATTTGTACCAAATGGAAAAGAAACTTATCAATTACAAGGAGGAGAAACAGCTGCCTTAAGTAGAATTAAAAACTATTTCTGGGAAAGTAAAAATCTTTCGAACTACAAAGAAACTCGCAATGGGCTTCTTGGCACTAATTATTCTAGCAGATTAAGTCCTTGGCTTGCAAATGGAAACATTTCTGCCCGAAGCGTATATACTTTTGTTAAGCAATATGAGGAACAAATTGAGTCGAATGACTCTACCTATTGGCTTGTTTTTGAACTACTTTGGCGCGATTTCTTTCAACTTCAATTACAGAAAAACGGTGCATCCTTCTTTAAAATAACTGGTACTCAAAACAAGGCAATCAACTACCGAAACAATGACAAAGCATTTTACAAATGGGCAAATGGAGAAACCCAAGATGACTTTGTAAACGCAAATATGAAAGAACTGGCTGCTACCGGATGGATGAGTAATCGCGGTCGCCAGAATGTGGCCAGTTACTTAATTCACGACTTAGGAATAAACTGGACGTGGGGTGCCGCATGGTTCGAAAGCCTGCTTTTAGACTACGACCCGGCAAGTAACTGGGGAAACTGGATGTATATAGCCGGAGTAGGAAACGACCCGCGGCCATTTCGCAAATTCAACACCAAAATGCAAGCTGAGAGATACGATCCCACCAGAGAATACACAAACTTATGGAACACATAGTTGGAATAGACTACGGAGCTAAAACTAGCGGCAATACAGTAATTGCCTATTTCCACAATTCTACAGTCTGTTTTGATAAAATAGCGAAAGGTAAGGACACAGATAAATGGCTAGTAAATAGTCTATTAGAAAAAAATATTAAGACTGTTTATTTAGATGCGCCACTTAGTCTCCCAGCAGCATATTACGACTATGGAGAAAACTTTCACTATAGACAATGTGACATAGAAACGAAAGCCATGAGTCCTATGTTTCTGGGAGGATTAACCGCGAGAGCTATGTCTATTAAAGCTAAACTAGACCATATTTCTTTTGTTGAAGTATATCCAGCACATTTTCAACGAACCACAATCAAAAGTGAGTTTTACAAGCAAGATATAGATTTGTTTTTGGAAGATTATCTTAAAAAAATCACTATCAACTTAAGCTCCATACCACAAAACTGGCATCAGGTAGATGCATTACTAGCTTTAACTTCTGGTATGCGTCACCAACGAAACGAACACATCACCATCGGCAACCCAAACGAAGGAACTATTATTATATGAACATCGGTCTACTATTTCCGCATCAGTTGTTTAAAGACAATCCGCTAATCGACTATTGTGATGTGATTTACCTGATTGAAGACGATTTGTATTTTTCACAATATAAATTTCACAAGCAAAAACTCGTATTGCACAGAGCAAGTATGAAGTATTATGCCACTACATTGGTAAGCAAAATAAAAGTAATTTACATTGAAAATGAAAGAACTAACACTTTACTAAATGTATTTCAATCAATTAGTAATAAGACAGATACGATTGTTAATTATATCTATACAGATGATTATCTACTTGAGCGAAGAATACAACGATACGCAAGTAAGCACAAGCTTAGACTCAACCGATTGGACAATCCCAATTTTATAGAAACAGATGACGAAGTAAAAGCAACGTTGCAAAAACAAAAGAGCTATTTAATGGCCAATTTCTACATTTCGCAACGTAAGAAATACGGTATTTTGCTGGAAGAAGGTGAAAAACCTGTAGGTGGTAAATGGAGTTTTGATGCGGAAAACAGAAAACGAGTACCCAAAGGAACTACTATTCCTGAAATAGCTTTTCCATTGCCTAATAAATTTGTAAACGAAGCCATTGAGTATATAAAACAATACTTTTCTCTCAACTACGGGAATAGCACTCCTTTTAACTATCCCATTACGCACTTAGACGCCGAAACTCACTTATATAATTTTATAAATCAACGACTTGTTCTGTTTGGTGATTACGAAGATGCTATCGTACAAAACGAAAATTACTTGTGGCATTCGGTACTTACACCAATGCTCAATATTGGGCTTCTGAGTCCAAAACAAATTGTAAATGCAGTAATTAAAGCATACAATCAAAACAACATTCCACTGAACAATATAGAAGGTTTTATTCGCCAAATCATCGGTTGGCGTGAATTTATTCGCGGAATCTATTTGTGCGAAGGTGTAAAACAACGCACCACGAATCATTTTGGCTATTCGCGAAAAATACCTTCAAGCTTCTGGAAAGGTGAAACAAGGATTGAACCTGTAGATAATAGCATTAAGAAACTATTAAAAACAGGCTATTCACATCATATAGAACGACTTATGATTTTCGGGAACTTCTTTTTACTATGTGAATTCGATCCAGATGAGGTATACAAATGGTTTATGGAAATGTATGTGGATGCATACGATTGGGTAATGGTGCCGAATGTGTATGGAATGACGCAATATGCTGATGGCGGATTAATGACCACCAAACCGTATTGCAGCGGCAGTAATTACATTGTTAAAATGAGCGATTACAAAAAAGGTCCGTGGTGCGAGATTTGGGATGCCCTGTACTGGCGATTTATTTATGTAAACAGAGAAGAGTTTGCCAAAAACCGACGAATGAGTATGATGGTGAACTTGGTAAACAAAATGGACCAAAGCAGACTGAATGGCCATTTAGAAATTGCAGAAAACTATCTGAAAACCTTGGATGCTGAAAATGAGGACGAAATGAGATAGCTTTGTGGCTATGACGCAGTTTAAAACTATTAAAGAATCTCAGATAACCCTCTCTGACTTGATGCTTCCATCCTATTCCAACTTTAGTGGTAAAATACACGGCGGGCATATTTTGGGATTGATGGACCAAGTGGCTTTTGCTTGTGCGAGTAGGCACAGTGGGCACTATTGCGTAACTGCTTCAGTAAATCGAGTTGACTTTCTACATCCGGTGGAGGTTGGCGAAATTTTACATTTAAAAGCTAGCGTAAATTACACGGGCCGCACTTCAATGGTTGTGGGCGTGAGGGTAGAATCAGAAAATATACAAACCGGAAAGATAAATCATTGTAATTCAAGCTATTTTACAATGGTGGCTAAAAATTCAAAAGGAGAAAATGTTGCTGTTCCTGGGCTTATTTTAGATAGTTCGGACGCGGTTCGCAGGTATGTAAGAAGTATTTGGCGGCAAGAAGATACCAAAGTGCGAGCAGATAAGTTCAACGAAAAGGAATTTATACTGGAAGAGTACATTGGCTTGCTGGAAACATACAATGTGAAAGTGGAGTTGGGGTGAAGTTTTAAAGGTACTTAAAACTTCTGGGTGAAGAAAAGACTGATTTACAGTTTACAGTAAAGCGTAAACTGTAAACATTAGTTTATAGAATAATTCTTTGGGTGGCCAAATAATAACCGAAGCCTAAATTACTTCTTTTCGCAGCATTCCATCTTTTCTTGCTGCACATTATATGTTGGACTTAAGTATGGTATACCCAATCCAACTGAGCGGATAATAAGCAAAAAGCCTACTGCCAACAAAATTTGGGATGTATAAACATTTAATTTTCTCAGGGTTTTCTGCATTCCAAACTGTGGAAAATAGGAAATGGCTAATAAAACGGGCAACGTTCCTAAGCCAAAAACCAGCATATAAAGCGAGGCATTCCAAATGCTCCCTGCATTTACCGAAAGGATTGCCGCACCAAAGGATAAACCACAAGGCAAAAGCCCGTTTAAAACGCCTAAAAAAATGTTTCCTGTTCTACCAGCATTGGCATTAATCATTCTCTTCGAAATTTTTTGAGTTATGAACGCAAAGAAATTTTCTACTGGTTTAATATAGGATTTTAGACCATAAATAAACAAGAGAATGCCACTTGCCAATCCTACATATTGTTGTAATTCAAATACTTGTAAAGGTGAAATCAAAAAATAGAAAAAGAAAGCCAAAATAACATAACCCATCCATCTACCAATGTGATGAACTAGTAAAGAAAAAAGCGAATACTCACGAGCGGCTAAGCCCAGCATAAACGGACCACACATGGCCGCACAATGCAAACTACCCAACAAGCCGAGAACAAACGCACTCCAAATCATTTTACAAATTGCTTTTTAATAAAGAACGGCTCACCATTAACTTCACCTTTAGCTTCGAGCACCCAAACACCTGACTTTAAATCTGTTAAAGCAATAAACTTAGTAGCACTAGGCTCATTATCTATTGGTTTAACAATCCTATCATCATCAGCCCCTGCCAAATGAATAAGTTTAATCTCCTGTATATAGCCCACTGAATCAAAAGCAACTGCAAATGCATTTTCAGATGCCAGATAGTTAATTTTTACGGCTTGTCCCACTTGTTCCAGTTCCATTCTCTCAGCATGTTTTTCTCCTTGCTCGTAGTAATCCTTTTCATACAAAGCCTCGTTGGATGTTGCCATTTTAACACCCATTGCTACAATCATGATGATAAATAAGCCCATGGTTATTGTTAGTATTCTTCCCCAATTCATCTGTTTTTATTGCTTTACAGGAGCTAAAAATGTGGTCTCAAATTGCTGCATTAACTCTCCGTCAACAAATAAATCGAGTTTTATTGGAATATCATTCTCTTCAATGTCTCTTTGATTCATTTGAAGCATAAACACCTTTTTTTCTTCATTATTTGATTGCAGAATTGAATCTTTATCTGCTTGAATCAGCTCCGCATTTGGAGTCTTGAGA
>JBEAPG010000153.1:0-5288 GCA_041164545.1 Bacteroidota bacterium | reverse complement strand
CGCATCTGTGCATTCAGAAAAATCTGGAGTGGCTCACCTTACTGCGAGCAATGACTTAGAATGCATAGAAAACATTAGAAAGCTCCTCTCATTTGTACCACAAAACTGTGAAGAACAAACGCCCAAAAAGGAATTTAATTTAGGTGAAGAATTACGATTTGAACTTAAAAAAATTGTTCCTGAAAATGCGAATCAACCCTATGACATTCGAGATGTAATTCACGGCATAATAGATAAAGACTCATTCTTCGAAATTCACGAAAAATTTGCCCCAAATATTGTTGTTGGATTCGCCCGTTTGGCGGGTAGAAGTATAGGAATAGTAGCCAATCAACCTGCCTATTTAGCGGGAGTTTTGGACGTTCATTCTTCACAAAAAGGTGCTCGTTTTGTGCGCTTTTGCGATTGCTTTAACATTCCACTTTTAGTTTTAGAAGACGTTCCTGGCTTTTTACCTGGAACTGACCAGGAGTGGAATGCCATTATAACAAACGGAGCAAAGTTACTGTATGCCTTTAGCGAAGCTACTGTGCCTAGAATTACTGTAATTACCCGTAAAGCTTATGGCGGTGCTTATGATGTAATGAATAGTAAACATATTGGAGCAGATATGAATTTTGCTTGGCCAACTGCGGAAATTGCGGTAATGGGAGCTAAAGGTGCTGCAGAAATAATTTTCAAGCGAGAAATAGCTGAAGCAGCAGATACTGCTAGCGCCTTGCTGGAAAAAGAAAAAGAATATGCCGATATTTTTGCAAACCCCTATAGAGCTGCAGAACGAGGTTTTATAGATGAAGTAATTTTGCCAGAAAATACGCGCATTAAACTGATAAAAGCCTTTGCAATGCTCGAGAACAAAGTGGCAGTTTTACCGAAAAAGAAACACGGCAATATACCGCTATAGTATTTTGGATTAATTGCTATCTTCTGAATATGACAACAATCAGTTGCAAGGAATGTACGAAAAATCTAATTTTGACGTAATATTAGAAACAATGAAAAAGTTCTCTCTTGTACTGCTCGGAATCGTCCTTATTGTCATAGGTTTTGTGGGGTGCAAACACGAAATTCCTCCAATAAAAAAAGATACAGTGATTACAGAAGAAGGGTGTGACCCAAACATCGTTTATTTTGAAAATGATGTACTACCTTTAATTACTAGTAGTTGTGCATATAGTGGTTGTCACGACGCTGCTAGCCACAAAGAGGGCGTAATTTTAATAGATTATGAGACAATAATGGACCACGGAGATGTGAAAGCCGGACGTCCAGACAAAAGTGAGTTATATGAAGTTTTAATAGAAAAACGTTCATCTGAGAAAGCTATGCCGCCACCGCCAAATCCAGAATTTACAACTGAGCAAAAGGAAATCATTAGAAAATGGATAGAACAAGGTGCTGTGAATAACCGATGCGATGATTGTGATTCAACAAGCGTAACTTATTCAAAACAAGTAGTTAAGGTACTAAATGCCAACTGTGTAGGTTGTCATAATTCCACTACGGCAAATGCCAATGTAAGGCTAGACAATTATACTGAAGTAAAAAAACATGTAGATAATAATAATATTTCAGGAACAATAAATCATTTAAGTGGTTATAAAGCTATGCCACCAACGGGCACCAAAATGAGCGACTGCAATATTAGAACTCTTGAAATTTGGATTAAAGATGGAGCACTTAACAACTAAACGTACATTTTTTTACCTCCTTTTTGGAGTATTGTTTTTAGTACAAGCATGCTATTATGACGTAGAGCAAGAGCTTTATCCCAGCGGCGGTTGTGACACTGCGGATATGTCTTATACCAACGACATTTTTCCTATATTGCAAAACAAAGGATGTATAAGTTGCCACGGCGACTTAGCCTCGCTAGACCTAAATGGTTACAACGATTTAAAAATATATGTAGACAATGGACGTTTGTTTGGGAGTATAAATCATGATGCGGGATTCAGACCAATGCCTGATTTTCAACCTAAAATAGACCAATGCTCAATCGATAAAATAAAATCCTGGATAGATGCAGGAGCACCAAATAATTAAATAAATATGAAAAGAAACATCGCAATAATTTTAGTCATTCTACTTGCTGTAGGCGCATATATAGGATACAGTATGTTCAATAAAAAACACATTAATGTAGAAGATACTAAACCGGAAGTGAGCCTATCGGCCGCAGACCTTTTTACTGCTTTTGAAAATGACGAAACTGCCTCTATGGAGAAATATGCAGATAAGGTAATTGCAGTTTCAGGTGATATTTATAATGTAGATTTATCTAACAATTTAGAGCCGCAATTGGTGCTAGAAGCCAATGGTGATAACGGTTTTATACGTTGCGGATTTAAAACAGAAGAATTGAATAAGGTAAAAGATTTGCAACCAGGTATGGCCATAGAATTAAAGGGTGAATGCAAAGGAATGAATGCACCAGAAGGCCTGGACTTATTGGCTGATATAGACGTAGTACTCTCAAATTGCATAATTATTGATTAAGAAAATATACATGAAAAAAATAAACATCATTATCGGATTGGTTTCTTTGTTTCTACTTGGGTTTATTAACCACGAAGGCGGAGTTTACAAATCAAACACAGGAAACATTAACTTTTTTAGCCACACACCTGTTGAAGATATTTCGGCAGATAACCACAAAGTAAAAACTGCATTTGATGCGAGTACGGGCAAAATGCAATACAGCGTACTTATCAAAGATTTCGAATTTGAGAAAGCACTAATGCAGGAGCATTTTAATGAAAATTACATGGAAAGCACAAAATATCCTAAATCTACATTTAATGGTCAAATAGATAAAATATCTGCCATTAACTTTGGTAAAGATGGGGTATATACGTCACCCGTTTCTGGAAAATTAACCATTAAAGATGTCACCAAAGACGTTAGCACTACTGGAACTTTTGTGGTAAAAGGCGGAACTGTTAATGCAAAAGCGAGCTTCCAAATCAATCCTAGAGATTACAATGTAAGCATACCTAAAACAGTTGAAAGCAAAATAGCACAAGATCTAAAAATAACAGTAAATGTGGACTACGTTCACCAACACTAATAAAATTCAGGTGGCAAAATCTATTCATCTATATGTTCTTATTGGCTTATTGATGCTTGGTTTTTCATCGCATAATCCACTTGTTTTAAGAAGTAACACAGCCAATATTGAATTGCGCTGCAATACCAAATATGGCACAATAAAAGGAACTAACCACAAGGTAAAATCTGCTTTTGAACGGATAAGTGGAAAGATGCAATTTAGTGTATTGCTTAATGATATTTACTTTGAAAAAGCAATAGTTCAAGATGAATTCAACACAACTTTAATTGAAAGTAGCAAGTACCCACTTGCTACTTTTGATGGTTTTGTTCAAAAAAGCAAACTTATAGACTTTGCCAAAGAAGGCACGTATTCCTCGACTATAACCGGCGATTTAAAAATAAAAGGAATAACTAGAAAAGTATCCACCAGCGGTTCGTTTATAGTTACAAAAGATAACGTAAGAGGCGTAGCTCATTTCGAAGCTAAACCTGAAGATTTTGGCATTAGCATACCAAGCTACGCCAAAAATAAAATAGACGAGAAAATTCAGATTAGAGTAACTACAACCTACAACTTGCCATAACTTCGTATCTAACTCTCCCAATTCAAATGAAGCCACTTTTTATATCACTTATCGTATTCTTCCTGCCAATAATGTCCTTCTCGCAAGATTTAGACTTACTAGACGACGAAGCACCTGAAGAAACCATTGAATACACCACTGCGACTTTTAAAACCAATCGGGTAGTAAATGGACATAGCATTGAAACAGTGGCAAAACGAGAATTTGATTTTAAAATTTCGCACCGTTTTGGTTTTCTAAGCACGGGAGCTTATGACTTTTTTGGTTTAGACCAAGCCACTATGCGAATTGGTGGTGATTATGGAATAACTGACAGACTTAATGTTGGCTTAGGAAGAAGTAATGTAGAAAAAACCTATGACGGATTTGTGAAATACAAGTTCTTAAAACAAAGTAGTGGATTAAAGAATATGCCAGTTACAGCCACTTGGGTAAGCCATATGGGTGTTACTACTATAAAGTGGCCTTTCCCGAATCGGGAAAATTACTTTTCAAGCAGATTGCACTACACACATCAACTTCTTGTAGCACGTAAATTTACAGAAGGGTTAAGTGTTCAGCTCTCTCCTTCTTTGGTGCACAAAAATCTAATTGATTCCCTCAAGTTTACAAATGATATATATTCACTAGGAGTTGGAGTACGTCAAAAACTAACCACGCGCACCACATTAAACTTGGAATATTTCTATGTTCTGCCTAATCAAATCTCCTCAGAAAACACCAACGCGCTCTCGCTTGGCTTTGATATAGAAACAGGTGGGCACGTATTTCAACTCTTCTTTACCAATGTATCTGCACCCTTTGAAAAAGGTTTTATAACCGACACCAAAGCCAAATGGAGTAAAGGGGATGTAAGATTTGGATTTAACATCGCAAGGATGTTTAATTTTTAGTAAATTTGTTAGCAATTCAGAACACAATACACGTTCTAATTCGTTACACAATTTACCATCAAAACTTTAAAATATATCTCTTTATTTTGTTTCTTACTTTCATTTAGTAGAGCAAACGCTACCCATATAGTGGGTGGTGAGATTTATTATGAAGTGCTCAATCCAAACTCCAATTTGTATGCAATTACTCTAAGATTATATATTGATTGTCAAAATGGAAATCCAAATGCTATAGCAAGTGACGCAGTTGCACTAATTGGAGTATATGATGCATCTACTAATGCTTACCGAGAGCAATTCTCTATGAACGCCGGTTCGCCAAAGCGAGTAAATGAAGTAAATTATAACTGCGTTAGACCACCTACAGGCGTATGCGTAGATGAATATACATACAAAATAAATAAGGTACTAAACCCAGGGAATAACGGCATTTTTATTGCATTTCAGCGATGCTGTAGAAACAATAGCATTACAAACCTAGTACAACCCGAAAACACTGGAATCACCATTTGGACTATGATTCCACCATCAAGTACTCGAAATTCAAGTGCAGTGTTTAAAAAACTACCACCCAATTATGTATGTATAGATGCTCCTTTATCTGTAGATCATTCCGCAACCGATGTAGATGGTGATTCTTTACGCTACTTTCTTTCTACTCCCTATGCAGGAGGAACACCAGACGACCCAAGGCCAACTCCTTCTGCACAAACTCGGCCTCCTTTTGATTTGATATTTTGGAAAAGTCCCTATCGTG
>JBEAPG010000152.1:0-5297 GCA_041164545.1 Bacteroidota bacterium | reverse complement strand
TAACCAAAGCCCCTAAGCTAAACACATTCGTAATTCCATAATCGAAAGTTAGACCTACAGCAGGGCCTGCGTAGGCATTAAATGAACCGACGGAAACATTCGCCCGCTCAATTTCTAGATTTATATTTTCAGCATTTAAATTATTAAAAATTACGGCTGTCCAACTTAATCCGGCATTCAAACCAATTACTTTTTCGTTTTCTTGATTTTGAGCTATAGCGATTGTGCTTAGTAGTACGGATAATAAGAGGAATTGAATCTTTTTCATATGCTTTTCAAATGTAGATGTTTTCTAATTATGACAAACGAAATGCCAAACGAAGAATTTTATAAACATAGCTAGTAAGACTTAGAGCTTCAATTCCTGAGATGGGTCCCAAAAGTGTTTAGTAAAATTGACAACCTGGCTATCTTTCACTTCAACCCCTTCTTGTTCAAGCAACTTCTGCATTGTTTCGGGTGTTTCAAAATGAGATTTGCCTGATAATAAACCATTTCTATTCACCACGCGATGGGCAGGAACGGGCAATGATGCTTGGTGTGCACCATTCATGGCCCAACCTACCATACGTGCACTTTTGGCAGTACCCAGGTATTTTGCAATAGCACCATAACTTGTAACTCTTCCATAGGGAATTAATCGAGCTACTTGATGTACTTGCTCAAAAAAATTGATATCTGTCGGTTTAGGCATAGTTTTTGAACATAAAAGTGACAAGTGTAGGCAACTGTTCTGAACATTTTGCCGTTTACCTTGTGTTATATTTGTACAAATAAAAAGAAACCCTAATTATATGATAAAATATTTATTTTTAGTAGTAGGCTTATTCGTTTCACAACTTAGTTATTCTCAGAAATACGATATAAAAGTTAAGCTGAATGGTTTGACGTGTAACGACGAGTTACTTCTGGCCAATCATTTTGGTGATAAGCAGTATTTAAGAGACACTGCTGTGTGTGAAAATGGAGTTTTTCATTTTAGAGGAGATAAAAAACTAGAATCAGGCGTTTATTTGGTAGTGTTACCAGAAAAAAACTATTTTGAGATTTTAGTTTCTGCCAATGAAGATCAGACAAAATATTATTTTGAAGCAGATACAAGTCTAAAGCAGGAAAAGCTTATCACTAAAGGTTCTGAAGAAAACGCTCAGTTTTTTGCGTTTAATAAGTTTGCTGCAGACCAAGGTGCAAAGGCTCTTAAGTTTCAAGAAGAGTTAAAAAATGAATCTACATCTGAAAAAAGGAAAGATGAAATAAAAGAAGAGCTAACAAAGATGTCGAAAGACGTTGCAAACAGAAGGGCAGAAATTACAAAAAATCAACCTAACTTATTTATATCTAAGTTATACAGAGCTATGACAGATTTGGAAGTGCCAGAAGCTCCAAAAGATATGGAGAAAGGTGAAGCTCAAAGATTTCAATACTTATGGATACGCGAACACTATTGGGACAATGTAGATATGAGTGAGGATGGAATTGTACGTTCACCAGTTTTTCATAATAAGCTTAAAACTTATTTTGATGACTATGTACCTCCAGTGCCAGACACAGCAATAGTCCTTACAGATAAATTGATTCAAGACATAGAAAAAGCAGGAAGCAAAGAGCAATTTAAATACACCATTCACTTTCTTTTAGGCTATTTTGAAAAATCAAAATATATGTGTTTTGACAAGGCGGTGTACCACATTGCAAAGAACTACTACTGCGCAGGAAAGGCGTTTTGGAGTGACTCTGCTTTCTCGGCTAAAATGTGTGAAGAGAGCGCTAAAATGGAACCAACTTTATGTGATAAAGTAGCTCCCGAGCTGTCTATGCCAGACACTTCTTTAAACAAACGAGTAGTGATGTCTCAAATTTCTACACCTGTTACAGTGCTGATATTTTGGGATATAAACTGTGGTCATTGTAAAAAAGAAATGCCAATAGTTAGCGCATATTATGACACCATAAATAAACAACATGTAGAAATATATGCGGTGTACACACAAGGCGATTGGGAAGGTTGGAAACAACGCATAAAAGAAGAAAAATATAAGTTTATAAATGTTGCCAATGCTTTTGGAGAAGATGAATTCAGAGAGAATTACAACATAAGAAGTACTCCTCAGATTTATGTGTTGGATAAAGACAAGAAAATCAGATTCAAGAAGATAGGAGCGGACAATATTGCCGATACAGTGAGATACTTGCTAGAAGAGCAGGGCATTATTCCTAAAAAGGAGAAGGAAAAGATTAAGTAAAAAAGGAAAGCTACTTCGCGATAACATCGCGATATAGTTGGCCAACAGCTACTGACACCCCAAAACTGTAATAGGGTGATGAATACTTTGCCGCGGTAGGATGAGCCAAGATAAGCCTATATCCTAATCCGCCCTTTAGTCCCACGTACTTGATAATCGAATAAAATGCATTAGTGCCAAACTCAATTGGGGCGATTGTGTACCCTTCTCTCTGGTTTAATCCGGCACCAGTATAGTGATAATTTAACCCCCCGATACCTATTTGTAGTGGTAGGCTAAGACTTAACCTATTTTTCACAAAGTAAGTATACTCTATTCCCAAACCTAAGTTGCTGGTATTTAGGGAACGATATACGGTATCTTGTTCAAACTGCGGTTGATTTTTGAGCAGAGTAGCATTTGCATCTCTAAAACCATATATACCAGCGTATAACTTCACTTTTTTTTCAAAGTCAAGCCCACCTACGATACCCCATAATTTAATATTATCTGTATTTACAAATGTGTTTCTGTTTTGAAAACCAAAGTATATTCGTGGTTCTTTGTGTAGCGCCAGTTTAATGCTATCAATAATTTGTCCATTGCTTGAATAGGAATAGAACAGTACGAAAAAGACGAGAATTACTTTGTGCTTTAACTCTGATTTGAAAGGCAAGCTTATCATATAATTAGCTAACAAATAGCAACTTAACATTACTGCTAAACAATTTTACAGCAATAGCCAAGAGGATTATTCCAAATACCTTTTTCAAAACCTTATTACCAACAGGACCTAGCGCCCGTTGAATTAAATTAAGAGATCGAAGCACTAAAAAAACTACGCCCATATTGAGAACTATGGCTACTACAATGTTAAGTGTTTGATACTCTGCACGAATAGAAAGAATGGTGGTAAGAGTTCCAGCACCAGCTAATAATGGAAACGCCAAAGGAACAATAGACGCAGAAGCGGTATCCACGTCTTCTTCTTTGAAAATGTTTACACTAAGAAGCATTTCAAAAGCAATAAATGTCATTAAAATACTTCCTGCCACAGCAAAGGCTCTAATATCAACTCCAATAAATTGAAGTAAGCCTTCTCCTAAAAAAAGAAAAGTAATCATAATGAGTCCAGTGACAATAGTAGCTATGCCAGAATTGATGTCACCTGTTTTTTCTTTTATAGAAATAATAAGAGGCACGGCGCCTATAACATCAATTACAGCGAAAAGAACCAAAAAGGAGGAAATAATTTGATTGAAATCAAGCATTATGTTTTACCAAAAAAATGCCTGCAAAGGTGGCTTTATTTTTTCAGAGCAACACTATACCGGTTTAAAACCTTCGAAGGCTTGTTTACAGTTATTGCAGTAGTGTAAACTACGACACAGTGTTGGTCCGAATGGACTTTTCATGCTTGTGTCACTGCTGTCACAATAAGGACATTTGGTATCTTCAAGGAGTTCCATTGTTAGAGTCCCGCAGTTTCGTTTAGGAGGAGCCAGCCCGTGTTTTTTTATGGCTTCGTGTCCTTCGGGTGTTATCAAATCAGTAGTCCACGTGGTTTCAAAACTAGTTTCTACGGTTATTTTGCCTAAGCTTTCAATTGCCCCTAAGTGGTCTAGCACCATGTTTTCCATCATTTTAAGTGCCGGACATCCAGCAAAAGTTGGAGTGAGTGTAACGTGTACATCGTTGTTTTCAGAAACATCAATTCCCGTTACTATTCCCAAATCTACGATAGATATAGTAGGAATTTCAGGGTCTTTTACTTTTTTAAGTTCTTCTCTAATTTCTTCTGCTATCATCACTATACTCTAAAAAAACGATTATTTACTCAATTTGATTTTTACTCAAATGGATCAGACCATTTTGGATCGGTGTATACATTAGTACCGCTTAAAGTCTTTATAAATGTAACCAATTGAGCTTTTTCGGTTGCTGTTAAGTTTAAGTTTTGAAGATTTCCATTTGGTCGTAATCGGTTATCTAAATTGGCGTTATCTGCAGGAATTGCATTGTAGTGGGCTATTACACCTTGCAATGCTCCAAAATTGGCATTGTGCATTAGCATGCCATTTAATTGACCAGACCCGTTTACTACATCTCTAAGTGTCGGAGATTTTGTGTTGGTTAAATCTGTACCGCCAGCAAAAGATCCTATTACTCCATTATTTCCACTATTTGGTACTATATCAAACTCAGGTGGACGATGACAACCTGCGCATCCGGCACCCCCTCCGGTTCTTACTCCATTACCATTAAACTGTGGAGGTGCTAGAAACAGAATTTTGCCTGCATTTTCATCTGCACTGAAGTTATTGAATGGTGCGCCATCATTTGGTGCTGCTGCTCTACCCTCATCAAATTTGGAGTCAAAAGATTGGATGCTTCTAATAAACTGGGCCAAAGCCAATTGCATGCGCTCTTCTGTTACTTTTTCATCTCCAAAAGCTAGCTCAAACAACTCTTTATAGTAATCTGTATTTTGAAGAATCGCAATTAAGTCCATAATTGAAGGATCTCCGTTTTGGCCACTGTATCCCATTTCACCATGATCTTGAATAGGTTGAGTGGTTTGTTGTTCTAAAGTTGCAGCACGTTCATCCCAAAAGAATTTAGTTTCTTCTGAGAATCGAGTATTTATGAGTCGCATGGAGTGTCTGCCAGTTGTTCCATTTACACCTATGCTTGCAGACCTGGTATCACCAAATGCGTTGGCTTGTATATGGCAGCTGGCACAAGCTACAGACTGGTCTGTAGATAACAATTTATCATAAAACAAAACTCGACCGAGCAAGGCACCTTCATTTGTAATAGCATTCCCATTGGTATTATCCTTGGTTATATATGCTGGTATGTCTTGGTTTTCATAGTTTGGCAGATTTTTAATGTCAATTGTAGAACCAAATTTGTTAGCAATTGCAGGATACGTTTTCTCAGTAGGTTCTGGAGTGTCAGAATTATTTTCTTTGCAGGCATATATGCTTAGTAAAAGAATGGCTGCAAAAAAGAAAAAGAGTGCTTTTAATTTCATAACGGTAAGATTTAAATGTTAGACAATAGCAATTGTCG
>JBEAPG010000151.1:0-5312 GCA_041164545.1 Bacteroidota bacterium | reverse complement strand
CGTCTAAAATTTAATTTAGGCACCAGTACCTTTAAGCATGTTGGTCTATTTCCTGAACAAGCCATCAACTGGGCACACATTGATGAACATGTGCAATCCGAAGATAAATTTCTCAACTTATTTGCTTATACTGGAGCTGCTAGCTGTATGGCTAGGCTCAAAGGTGCCGATACTTTTCATATCGATTCCTCTAAATCAATATTAAACTGGGCGAGTAACAACATGGATGCCAGTCGCTTACTCAATATTCACTGGGTGCTAGAAGACGCCTTGAAATTTGCTGAACGAGAAGCGCGCCGGGGTCGTAAGTACGACTACATTTTAATGGATCCACCAGCTTGGGGTAATGGTGTAAAAGGAGAAAAGTGGAAACTCGAAGATAAAATTGATCAGCTCTTTGCTGCATGCGCTCAAATTTTAAGCCCCAAAGGAAGACTAACCCTCAATACATATTCTCCCTCTATTGAGGCCAACCTCTTGACCGAATTGGCCGAAATGTATTTTGAAGGGCGTTCAGCAGAACACAGTGCCCTTTATTTAGAGAGTCAGACAGAAAAGACGCTTTATTGCGGAGAACTTTTGAGGATTGCCCCTATCCAATTATAACAATTCGTTAGCCAAGTTAGCCAACTCAGAACGCTCTCCCTTCTCCAAACGAACATGAGCAAAAAGAGGCTGTCCTTTTAGACGATCGATAAGATAAGCTAGCCCATTACTATTTTCATCGAGATAAGGGGTGTCTATTTGATGAACATCACCAGTAAACACAATCTTTGTATTTTCCCCAGCACGTGTGATGATGGTTTTTACTTCATGGGGGGTTAAATTTTGTGCTTCATCAATGATGAACATGATATTACTCAAACTTCGGCCTCTAATAAAGGCAAGCGGAGTAATTACTATCCTTTTAGTTTGCTCCATTTCTAAAATGGCTTTGTACTTCTTTTCGTTTTCTCCAAACTGCGACTTGATAAACTTAAGGTTATCCCATAAGGGTTCCATGTAAGGTCCTATTTTATCATCTGCATCACCTGGCAAGAAGCCAATTTCTTTATTGGAAAGTGGGACCAAAGGGCGCGCTAAAATTACTTGATTAAATTTCTTATTCTGCTCAAGGGCTGACGCAAGGGCTAATAATGTTTTGCCAGTTCCTGCAACCCCTTGCATAGCTACTAATTTTATTTCAGGATTTAAAAGTGCATGAAAAGCAAAAGCCTGCTCCGCATTTTTTGGTTTAATGCCATAGACAAACTCCTTCTCGATCCGCTCAATTTGATCCGAATGATGGTTATAAAACGCTAAAGACGATGTTTTTCCATTTTTCAGGATATAATAACCGTTAGTGATTTTACGCTCGCCAAGCAAGCCATTTTCTTCGATAGAACCACGTGTAAAAATCTCGCGGATCACCTCTGAGTCTATGCCTTCAACACCATACTTTCCAGGAGTTTGCATTTCCGCAGAATTGACCTTTCCGGTTTCATAATCTGCAGCAACAACGCCCAAAGCCTTCGCTTTGATTCGTAAATTGATGTCTTTTGTAACCAATATGACCGATCGATTTGGCTCAAGCTCAATTAAGGAAAGTGCAGCATTGATGATTTTGTGATCATTTTTGCCCATGGCATATACTTTTTCAGCATTGATACCTTTAGGCTCCTCATCCATAACCACCTTGAACTTCCCCAATCCTTTACCCAAGGATATCCATTCTTGTAGGGAACCATGACCCGAGAGTTTATCGATGAAACGAATAACCTCTCGAGCAGAAAAGTTTTTTGTGTCATTGCCAATTTTAAATTTGTCAAGTTCTTCTAAAACCGTAATTGGTATCGCAACAAAATGTTCCTTAAAATTGACGATTGCATCGAAGTCGTGTAATAATACTGAAGTGTCTAAAACAAAAATCTTTTCCTTTTTTCTCATCCGCATTTTTTTTGAAAATACTTATTTTTCTCTTTGAAAAACAAAGCAGGTTGAAAATAAATGTTGAATGTGAATTGAATGTTATTACTTCTTAAAGAAGGACTTAAAGACGCTGTCGAGGCTGGTAAACTTAAAAGAAAAACCTGCTTGCTTGATTTTATGGTTACTCGCTCTTAGGTCAGATAACACTAAAATTGCGCGTTCACCTAAAAGCAATCGCAATAGAAATGCAGGAATATTTGGCATGAATAATGGACGCTTAAGCCACTTAGCTAAACGGGTTGTCATGTCGGCATTGGTATCATTCCCTCCCAATGCATTATAGATACCTTCTAATTTATTATCGTATGCAAAGAGCATAAGCCTACAAAGATCATCAATATGAATCCATGGGCTAGTTTGTGAGCCTGAGCCCACTGGCGCGCCTATTCCCCAATAAACAGGCTGTTTCATGAGGTGTAAAGAGCCTCCATGGCGAGATAAAACCATTGAAATGCGCAAAATTGAACCTGGAACTTGATGGAGAATAAGTTGATGAGCAGCCTCCCACTCTTTGACAACGGTGGCCAAAAAATCGTGGCCATAGGGCTCTTCTTCTGTGAAAACTTTTCCTGGAAGGTTTTCGTAGCAATTCACTCCAGAAGCACCTATATAGTACTTGAGGTTTGTCATTTGCGGAATTACGGAAGATAAAAAATGAGTGCCCTGCACCCTAGATGATAAGATTGCTGCCTTTCGCTTTGTTGTCCATCGGTGAGAACCTATGTTCTCGCCAACTAGATTGACAAGGACATCTATTCTAGATAATTTACTCGTGCTTATCTTTTCTGATTGAGGATCCCAGTGTATATGTCCGTGCTTCTTTGGATTACGCGTAAGTTTATAAACCCTAAAACCACGGTCTTTAAAATGACGAGTGAGGTGACCACCGATGAGGCCAGAACCTCCGGCTATTAGAACCGTTGGCATATGGTCTCTTACTGTTGGCATGTCTCTTGGAGTTCGTGAAGTAAATCGGGAGAGGCTTCTTGAAGTTCTTTACATAAAAGCGTCTTCTTTTTTAGCGCTTTGCTGAGTTCAAGTGAATCATTGTGACTTGCATTTTGCTGCCAAATCACTTGGGTTAATTCATTCACTTTTTCTGCCTGTTTTAAGCAAGCACATTGTGCTTGATCAGGCTGAGAACAAGAGAAAATCAAAGTGAAAATACTGCTTATGAAAAATATTACTTTTATGGACTTCATTATTAAACAAATTTAAAATATTCTCGTACAATCTCACATGCGTTACTGGACTTCTTTTCTATTTATTTTCTTTTCTGTAGGATTGAGCTTTTCACAAGATTGCCAGCCGATCTTCAGACCAAAAAAAGAACTCCCGGCAAATGTCCTTTTGTGTCCTGAAGCAATGCAAGCTGACTTAGCTCAGCTGCATAAACATATTTTAGAAACACACCCCAACCCAACCTACTACGGAGAATTTCAGGACCTCAGCTTAGCCTATGCCAAAGCACAAGCTCAAATAGGCATTCCATTAACCGTATTTGACTTTCTTTTAGTTGTGAACAAATATCTGTTTACCTTGAAAGATTCACATACTAGCATCAATCCAAAACAATTTCTTTACGAAGTCAATGCTAGACGAAAAGTGCTTCCCTTTTTTGTACAAAAAATTGATGAACATTTTTATATCTCTGATGCTTATCATCCGGACTTTATGATTGGGGCAGAATTACTCCGAATAGATTCTTTTGATGTAAAAGAATTATATCAATACGCCCTGGGGTTAAGTTTGACAGAAGGAGATGCGAATGCTGCATTGGAGGAAGTGGCCAATGATAACATAGGGGTGGTTTACAACCTACTCTCCATGGAATATAAGAGGCCCAAGTGCGGACTTGTTCAAATGGTCAATCCAGAAGGAGATACGCTCACCAAAGAGATCGACTTTAGCTCCACTTGGAAGTATTTAGTTTCCTCTATTTTCAAAGATGATGAGCAAGAAATACAATATTCCTTTGATGAACAAAATAACGGTGTTTTAGTTGTGAACTCCTTTCAACCACTCTCGCTGAACTTATTCAAAAAACAAATCGATGACTTTTTCAAGGAAGTTGAGCAACGAAATTGCAAGACGATTTTTATCGATTTACGTAATAACCTTGGTGGACTTCTGCGCGCCGAAGAATATCTATTTAGTTATATCAATACAAAACAGGCATCAATCAAAACTAACTATCTCTACAAGCGCAGTGATTTCGATCGTTTTGCTCTTTTGAGTCCTATGCAAAAGGTCCAATTTGAAAATCGAGCAAAAAATGTATACCCGAATGGAATCATTTCGAAAGAATACGATTTTTATAATCTACCCAAAGGATCAGTATTTACAATACTTTATGATTATATACCTGAAAATAACCTTAATTATCTTTTTAAAGGCGACTGCAATCTTGTGTTAAATGGAAATTCCATGTCTGCATCAGTGCTATTTGCAGCTTGGTTTAAATACATTGAGCGAGGTCAAATATTAGGTACCCCTTGTATGGGCGGAACAGGCGGAACATTTGGTAATCCAGCGATTATTACACTTAAGCATTCACACATAGATGTAATGGTAGCTACCTTGAAATTTACTCCTTACCATATTCAAGAGCGCGTCCTTTCAGAGATAGTTCCTGACATTTCTCTTAAGGCAACCCGAGAAGACATTCTAAGGCAGCGTGATCCGTTAGTAGAGTTCTTGAAAACTTACCAAAAATAATAGCCAGCCCAAACTACAATATAGCGAAATAGCTTACCGACACCCATCAATAAAAAGGTAGGAAGCCATGGCGCCTTAAAAAAGCCTAGTGCAATTCCAATAACATCTCCGATGATAGGAAGCCAGCATAACAATGCCATCCAGCTGCCAAAACGATGAATACGTAACTGCCATTCATCTATGGCTTTTTGTTTAGCACCAAATTTTTGCAGCCATGATGTCTTTCCCAAGTAACCTATACCGTAGTTAAGCCAAGCACCAGCTGTATTGCCAACTGTTGCAACTATGATACAAGTCCATGGCTCATAACCCAAATATAACATGGTTGTTAGAAAAATCTCAGAAGCCACAGGTAAGACTGTTGCTGCTAAAAAACTTGCCAAAAACAAACCAAAATAACCGTATTCGAAATCCATAAGTATAAAAAAAGCCGGTAAACCGGCTTTTTAAAATTAAGGCGAAACTAATTAACGTTTAACAAATTTCTTTGTAAGTATAGCACCATTGGTTGTGATAGTAACAGTGTAAATACCTGCTGCCCATTGTTCTGATGACAATCCAATTTCTTGGGCACCAGCAGTTAATTGTGCTAGTATATTACGCTGCATTACTTTTCCTGTAAGGTC
>JBEAPG010000150.1:0-5343 GCA_041164545.1 Bacteroidota bacterium | reverse complement strand
TTGACGGCAAATTAAACCAATTTTTTTGTGCCTTAAAATCGTAAACACACCGAATTTTTTAACCTGACTCTTGCTACTCCTTTTATAGATTTGGGCAAGTCTTCAGATAACTATTAATTTTAATCGGACTATGTACCCATTTTAAACCTTTCAAAAAAACAAGAAAGGCGACTTACGTCGCCTTTCTCTAAATATTTCTGATTTTTCTTACTTTGACAATTCTATCGTAATACGTTTTTGACGATCGTCTGTAGGATCAATTCCTTCCATTGGTCTCTCACTTCCATATCCTTTTGTAGTAAGGTTTTTAGCTGCTGCATCGTGACCTATCATCAACTTAGCTTTTACCCAAGCTGCTCTTAAACCTGAAGCCGCTTTTGCCGCTTTATCTTCTACCGCATTTCCTTTTTTTGCTGTATGTCCTTGTATCTCAGCTTTCAAATTTGGATTTGCCTCCAAGATATTTGCAATTAAGTCTAGCTGAGCTCTTCCTTCTGCAGTCAATTCTTCTCCTTCCCAATTAATAGCATCAAGTGTAATTGTCTTTAAACCCGTTCCTTCTGCAATCCACGTTTTTATATCCATTAGCATAGCATCATTTGGATTTGTGCTTACCTCAGGTTCTACTTCTGGTGCAACTTCTTCTACAACTTCAGTTTCGGTTGTTGCCGCCTCATCAGTAGCTTCCTCTGAAGAATTTGATTTACACGCCGAAAAAAATACTACGATTGACAGCATTCCATACAAGCCAATCGCTTTTAAATTGTTGTTTTTCATTTTGTTGTTTATTTGGTTTTTGATAAAGTTCTTTTAAAATTCTTTTTTACTGCATACTGTATCTAAGCGTAACCCCAAAATCGGTAATTGCAGAAGGGAATGAATTACTAGTAACCGGGTTATTTACGTTTCGATTATAGAACATTCTAAAATTAAGTACATCACTTATCTTATAATCTATAGATGGCCGAATAGTTATAGTTTTAATACCACCAGTGGCATTGTATTGGTCAGATTCTATATTTCTTACAATAGTAGCTCCATCTCTTATTGACAAATCAAAACGAACATTCAAATCATTTTGCAATACTATTTTACGACCATTGAGCTTTATCGGAAGTCGAACTCCTTTGGTTCTATAACCACCGCCAACTACAAACTCCTTGTTGCGAATTTCCACCATTTGCAGGTTTCTCATGTTTAGTTGCAAGTTTCTATCTGTCTTGTACTCAAACTTGGCTGATATACCATCTTTGGTAGTTATATCAACACCAATAAGCGGTGTCAGCCTTTCTATTAGAGTAACTCCGCTCTGGAATCCATATTGAGTGGTAAGGTTTTCACCTCGCGATAGCGTGTCTCTACCATAATCTAATGGTCTGAAAAACGCACCCATATTTAGGGTTGAAGAATAAGCATGCGATATAGCAATGTTGCTAAAGAAATCTTTAAGCAACTCTGTTTGTGCTAGTCCATTATACGTCAATCTCCAGTTAGGAATTGGTATTTTTTGAAATGGATTTAATGTCATCACTGACGCATTTTGTCCGCTATAAGCAGATAAGAATGAATACAACAATACATCTTGATGTGTCCTACTAAAACCTTTTGGAAAGCTGGTGCTATCATCTATTTGGTTTATTTCGGCGCCGTAAATATCTGCGTATTCTCCAGTTGTAAATTCTTGGGCTTGCAATCGTTGCGCAATTACAAAACGGTTGTTTTTGAATTGATCAAAAGTTTGAGACTTATATGTTTCCCTATCGTAATCATCAAAAAGTGTTCGCCACATACCATATGAACTTGTAAATGTTCCAACTTCAGTAAGTCCAACGTCAACAAAATCTCCAGCTTGTTCGGTATATCTAAAGTTACTGCTCGTGTTTATACTTTGGCGCTTATTCATGGTTATACTTATTCTAAAACCATTGAAAGGTTCAACAGTCGCACTACCATTCAAGTCAATACTATTGAGTTGCATAAATCGACTTATTTGCGAAGTATCATTGGTCAAGAATCCGTTTCTGGCAATGTTATACCTTAAATTTTCATCTTGTACTCCCAGAATAAATGGAAAACCGGGCACATTATGCTTAAAGTTTTGTCCTAAATAATCCATTTCCTTATTGAAACCAGGCAAGGTTGTACCGTCTGTAATAGTGGCGCCAAATTGCGCTTGTTTTACCATCATTAAAAACTTAAGCGTGTTTCGGGTAGCAGAACTCATCTCCGGTTTTTTATTTGGATCTTCTTCTTCATCTTTCCTTGGCTTTGGAGCTGGTCTATTAGCTTTCTGCAATAGTGGGAACTTGTTGTAGAATGAAATAAAATTGAAGTTTCCATTCACGCCAACGGTTCTTGCATTTTGAATGGTATTCCCCAAATTTTCATTTGCAGGCGGGGCATTTCGCCATTCATAGTTTGCACTGTATCTCGTGGTAAGCGTAACCCAATCTAGCGCTCCAATCTTTCTAAGTGGCACACTATAATTGGCATTTACGGTTTGATTAAAATTATTCATTCTACCTAAGGAGTAGAAATTTCGCCACATAGAATCTCGTTTCTCTTGTGAGTCTAAGGCACCAAAAGGTTCTTCCACCCACGAATTTGCGGTAGCAGCATAATCCAGGCTCAGACTTCTTGCCAAATTCCACTTCCAGCCATAAACCCTTCCAATGCTGAACGTTTTATCATACAAAACAGGAACTATTGATCTAAAATTATCATTGTTTCTATTCTGCAATTCAGAATACCTTCTATCTACATCCAACCTGAAATTCAGATTAGTTGGATTTAGTCCAAGGTTAAAATCCTTGATTATGGTCAATTTTTTGGATTTTATGACTTTTTTAAACGGCTCCCAGATGATAGGTTTGGCACTATAGGTATAGCCTAAACTAGACTTATAGGTTTTAATATCATTCATTTCTATAATCTGGTTTCGCCTAAATACGCGTTGATATGCAAATGAATAATTCCAATTTTCTATATCAAAGAAATGCGGTTGTCCTATACTTGCTGCTGTCCTATTCTTTTTAACATTTGTAAAATTGAGACTATATCTTGATGTAAAGTCTTGTGCGGCTTCTCTAATTGCGTCTTTCTCAGATGCAGACTCTGCATTGTTTACAGCAGTTCGCAACAAGATATCCGGGTTTAATGGATAAAATTTAGGATTGATAATGTTTTCATTGTATCCAATAAACATTGGTACAGTTATCCCAGATTTTTGTGAAAAGAACTTGCCCAATTCAATATTAGACGCAATGTCGTACTGAATAAGTTCTTCTAAATTTCTATCATTTAGCTTCTTATCTACTGCACCAAAACCAATGGACTGATAATTACCCGAAAGCGTAACCGTGGCTAAATCAGCAAGTTTTGTAACCATACGGGCATTTGCCGCATAACCTCCTTTGTTTACAAAATCTACCATTCTTAGCTCATTAAACCAAACCTCGGCACACAACTTATTTACGGAGCTTGTAGATGAGTTTTTAACCCCTAAAAGTACCGTTCGCACATTACTTAAATCGGGTAAACCAATTACACTAATTCTGTGTCCGTTTGGTAATGTTTCTTGGTAGTAGCCATTCGGATTTGATGAATTTAATTGCCTATTAAGTTTAACTTTATAGAATTCCTCTAATTCCACAATTAACTCATTTTCAGTAGGCCAAATCGCAACAGGATCTGCAGTGCCCGAAGGTGTTAATTTCAACGGAATCTCATACTGATAAAAGTTGTTTTCCAGGTCGGTTCCAATTCTCATTATCGCAACCACATCACCATCTAAAGCCGTTGGTGATTCTGCATGAATAAACATCTTCATACTTTTATAGTTACGTATATCAAAATCTAAACTTCTAAATGCACCTCTAGCATCATCCTTATCCAAATTACAAACTGCTATAGAAAGAGATTGCTCATTTTGCTGCACGTTGCCCACTTGCGTTGGATCAATTTCTCTAACAAAGCCCGGTGGTACCACATACTTAACAGGAGTACGCTTACTGTTTTCTATAATGTTTACCGTAGAAACTACTAATTCAGCATCATCATTTGGATCAATTGGAGGTCCCACTCTTGGTGGAAATTTCAAAGTATTTAAGTACCTTCTCCAATCAGCACGCACTAATTGCAGGTTAGCAAAACGAAGAACAACACTGTCTTCAAACCCTTTTACGTACATACGCATAAAACGTATAGACTTGAAATCCTGAATTCCTCCAATCTTCTTTTCATATTGGCGAATCGGAATTTTTAATTGATACCAAGTTACGAAGTTTGGCAGAGCACCTTGATCTTCTTGTTTGGCTTCTACATAAAATGAGTCCGTAACATAATTTTGACCAATTTTTAACGATGAAGGGCTAATATCAATTCTATATTGGAAATACTCTTCATTTAGGTTTACCGTATAATCTTGGTTTATGTCCTCGTCATCTGGTAACGTGTTTGCCGATTTTGGAGTACCATCAGCCATTTTGTCGAGCGTAGAGTTTCCATCAAAACCGTTATATCTTTTGTAGCGTTCCAATATTAAAGCATCTCTTCCATCGTATATTTCATCTCGAGGATACAGATAGTTGTCACTACTTGGGTCATCAAAAGCTTGCTGATACGCAATGGAGTTAAGCCCAAATCTATTCTCTATATTTTTCAGGTAGTTCGATAATAACTCACGCTCTAGCTCATCATTCATACCATCTAGACCGACATCTTGTATTTCTCTGGCAGCAGGATCATTATCAAATGCTTTGTTAATAATCTGACCGGCTGGCGTAAGCGCATATCTACCTGTATCTACCGTAAAATTACCTTTGGGAGTTGGTAAACCATTTTCTGCAGAACGTTTTTTATCAGGGATAATATCTTCCGAAACGCTTCCAAGATTTATGTATAATTGACCTGTTGCCGGTGTGGTGCCGTTATATTTGTCATACACAAACGGATCCATCATCCAAACTTCTATATAATCAATATTTGTTGCTTCAAAATCGTTAGTTTCTATACGTCGCATTATTCCACCCCAGTTTTCCTCTGGGTTAGCCAACGTTCCGTCGGCTTGTAAATCCTCGGTATTATAGTTGTACTGTCCTTTTTCTTTAGGATAATATGCCAAATCTAACGTTGGAATTTGCTGTGGTTGTCCTTGTTGAAGTTCAATTTCTGGAAATACCTCAGTCAAGAAAATAGTACGCACAAAATGGCCTGAACGCTCAATTGTATTTGCCTTTAAGTTTTCAGGAGTAAGTTGAGGGTTTAGACTTTGAAAAACAGGATCTAAATTATACCAAGCCAGTCTGGCTCTTTTAGAGTTATATGCACTATCAGCACGCAGCG
>JBEAPG010000149.1:0-5353 GCA_041164545.1 Bacteroidota bacterium | reverse complement strand
AAGAGATTTAAGGTTGTAAACAAAGTACATAAGTCGACTTAAAATAGCACAAATAAAAAAGGGTCGACATTGTCGACCCTTTTTTTGCGCCCCATCCTGGATTCGAACCAGGGACCTGCGGATTAACAGTCCGTCGCTCTAACCGACTGAGCTAATGAGGCGTGCTTCTTTTAAGCGAGTGCAAAAATAATTTTATTCGGTAAATGCCAAATATTTTTTTGAATTTATTTTACGTTTAGACTGCAACTGCCCAGTCCGTCTAATTTTACGCTTATTTTTTTTCCTTTTTCTATGAAAGCTGCTGGCGTTGCTGCTCCTGCTAATAATACATTTCCTGCTAAAAATGGCTGATCGTATTTTGCTGCTAAGCGAGAAGCATTACATACTGATAAATAGGGATTGTCTAAAATAGCATTACTTGAGTCGCTTTCTTTTACCTCCCCTTCAAATCGCATAGTCATCTGTAAATTATTTAAGCTTGCTGGTAATGGTTGCCATGCTCCAATTACAAAAGCAGATGATGAACAATTATCCGCAATCACATCTTCCAAAGAAAATTTGAAATTTTCATACCTGGAATCTATTACTTCGATGGCAGGAGCGCAAGCTAATATATATTCAGGAATTTCATCAAGACTAATCTCCCTATCCAAATCCTTTTTCAAAAGAAATGCAATTTCAGGCTCTGCTCTCGGATGTATAAACTTTGACAGATCAAGTTCTTGGTCGTTTCTGTACCACATAGAATTGGTTAATCTACCCCAAATCATATCGTGTACACCCATCTGCTCCATTTTTGCAAAAGAGGTAAACCCAAGTTTTAAACCTACAAATTCTTCCCCGCGTTTAATCCGTTTGTCAATGGATAACCGTTGTATTTCATAGGCCTCATCTTCGCTAAATTGAGAATGGGTGGTAAGTTGTGGAATTGCCTTAGCGTTAATGGCAGCATCATCTACTAGCCTTGATAATTCGTCTAAATTCATTACTGCAATAATACAAGACTTGGAAGTTTTGCTAGAATTAATGATTGGCTTTTAACCATATCAAGTACTAAATCCGACTATAACCTTAGATTTGCAGCCGATGAGTTTATTAGTTATAGGAAGTGTGGCTTTTGATGCCATAGAAACGCCTTTTGGCAAGACAGATAAAATAATTGGAGGAGCGGCTACTTACATTACTTTGAGTAGTAGCTATTTTGCCAAAAAAGTAAATTTAGTTGCAGTGGTAGGGGGTGATTTCCCAAAACAAGATATTGCGCTACTTCAAGAGCACGGCATTGATACTGAGGGTCTTCAAATAAAAGAGAATGAGAAATCATTTTTTTGGAGCGGAAAGTACCATAATGATATGAATAGCAGAGATACACTGGTAACCGAGTTGAACGTGCTGGGCGATTTTGATCCTATTATACCTCAATCTTATCAATCTAGTGATTACGTCATGTTAGGCAACTTATCTCCTCAGGTGCAAAAAACAGTAATCCAAAGAATGGAAAATAAGCCAAAACTTATTGCCATGGATACAATGAATTTTTGGATGGACATTGCCAAATTGGAATTACTGGAAACTATTTCTATGGTGGATGTACTCATTATTAATGACGAAGAAGCGCGACAACTAAGCGGAGAATATTCATTGGTTAGAGCATCAAAGAAAATAAGGGAAATGGGGCCGAAGTTCCTAATTATTAAAAAAGGAGAACACGGAGCATTATTGTTTAATGAAGATAAAGTCTATTTCTGCCCTGCCTTGCCATTAGAAGAAGTTTTTGACCCAACTGGGGCTGGTGACACGTTTGCCGGGGGATTTATAGGATATTTGGCAGCTACCGATGATATTTCGTTTGATAATATGAAGAGAGCGGTAATTTATGGAAGTGCAATGGCCAGTTTTTGCGTTGAAAAATTTGGGACGGAACGTTTAATAAGATTGGAGAAATCGGCAATAGAAAGTCGTGTTCAGGCTTTTATTGATTTAAGTCAAGTTGAAATCAAACTTGAGTCAAACTAAGTTTTACTTTTTCAGAGTAGGTAATTGAATAAAATTTGGAAAGCGAAGAAAGAGCCTGATCAGCAAATAGTTAAACAACTTGTTGATGAACTGAATGCCCCAGAAATTGTGGCAAAAATGCTCGTTCAACGCGGAATTGATACCCCAGAAAAGGTTAAGAAATTCTTCAATCCAAAAATTACCGATTTGTACGATCCTTTTTTAATGAAGGATATGGATAAGGCTATTGAGCGTATCCAGGCTGCAATAGAAAACGGAGAAGGAGTACTCATTTTTGGAGATTATGACGTAGATGGTACTACTTCGGTAGCGCTTGCCTATTCGTTTTTTAAGGATAAGTTTAAAACGATAGATTATTATATACCAGATCGTTACGCTGAAGGGTATGGTATAAGTAATAAAGGAATAGAGTACGCAAAAGCCAATGGTTTAAGCTTGATTATTGCATTAGATTGTGGGATTCGGTCTATTGACAAAGTGAATTATGCCAAAACATTAGGTATTGACTTCATTATTTGTGATCATCACTTACCAGGTAGTGAAATTCCAGATGCAGATGCTGTTTTAGATCCTAAACGGGAGGACTGCGAATATCCATTCAAGGAATTGGCAGGTTGTGGTATTGGTTTAAAATTGGCTCAGGCGTTCTGCCAAGTAAATAATTTGGATGATAGAGAATATTTGCAATATCTCGATTTGGCTACGCTAAGCATTGCTTCAGATATTGTTCCTATAGAGGATGAAAATAGAGTAATCGCTTACTATGGGCTTCGAATAATCAATGAGCAACCACGACTGGGTATTAAAAAACTCATTGAAGTATCCATTAACAAAGAGGAGCTAACCATTGGCGACTTGGTTTTTTACCTTGGACCTCGCATAAATGCAGCTGGGAGAATGGATGATGCCAAAAGTGCGGTAAAAATGTTGCTTGCGGATACAGTTGCTATTGCAGATGAATTTTCGAAAGAACTGCAAACGCAAAATGCGAGTAGAAAGTTGGTAGATCAACAAATAACAGCTGATTTTCAAGAAATTATATCTCAAAACCCAGTTTTGCTCGAACGTAAAACACACGTTTTTTTTAAGGAAAATTGGCATAAAGGTGTGGTCGGCATAGCTGCAAGTCGTGCCATTGAACTGTATTATAGACCTACGATAATCCTTACTCGCTCTGGTGATGTATTGGCAGGCAGCGCTAGAAGCGTTAAAGGATTTGACGTGCATGCAGCCTTGGAAGAATGCAGTGAATACCTTCTGCAATTTGGTGGGCATATGTATGCCGCTGGTATGACCTTGTTGCCAGAAAATTTAGATAAGTTTAGGGAAGCTTTTGAATCCGTTGGGCAACGATTGCTAACAGAAGAGGATTTGACACCTAAAGTGTATTACGACGCAGCTTTAGATGTAGAGCATGTAGATGAGAAGTTTTTGAAGATTATACAAAAAATGGCGCCTTTTGGTCCTGGAAATATGACGCCTGTTTTCTTTTCATCAGGATTAAAAGATGACGGAAGAGGAAGAGTTATTGGTCAAACTGGAGAACATCTGCGTCTAAATATTATGCGATCTTCTGACGCTCTTGCAGCGGTAGGTTTTGGTTTAGCAGATAGACTTGCTGACATAAAAAAAGCAGGCTCTTTTGAAGCCTGCTATCAAATAAATGAAAATATTTTTAGAGGTAATCGAAGTATTCAGCTTATGCTGAAAGACTTACGAACTACCAACGGTGCTGAAAGTGCTTCTTTTTAGAAAGAGCAAAGTCTAACCCTACATATCCAATAATCGAAACATTGTTTAGAACGGGTGCGTCAGCGTATACTTTGTATGTGTTCATAAACCCGTAATTGCCTCTAAAGCCGACATTTAGTCTGGTATAAGAATCGCTAAATGCAAAGTTTGAACCCGCTCCTGCAGTTATTCCTAAATCAATGTTGTTTGGTCTTTGTTCACCTAAGTTTGGATCTACTGCGTCCACGGATAGTCCATATGCAAAGTAAGGTCCACCTTCTAAGTACCAGTATGACTTAGATTCTTCACCTCTGTATGGCACTACCATTCTTTTTTTATACGGATTCATTAATTGAGCTGTGATTGGTACCATAATATACATTCCACCGTTTGAAACAGCAGGAACATCTTTGGATAAGGTTGCCTGAGTTAATCTCATATCAATAAGTACATCGCCTTCCAATGTCATTCTCTGTAAAATTTGGTTTTTGTAAACTAAACCACCTGTTATTGCAGCGCCAGGGTCACTCGTAAATCCACTAGGGCCAGTGTTTCCCATTCTCAATGCTAAACCACCCCCAGCTTTTACTCCAATAAAACTTTGCGCTTGAATCCCTAAAGATAATAGCCCAGCAAATGCGAATAATAGTACTTTTTTCATTCTTGATTTATATAATATGTTGGCAAATATACTTTAAACGATGTTTTTGCCAATCTATTGTTCGATAGATTTTTAACGTATTACCATCATTGTTTTTAGACATCTTCTTCGATTTATTGACTGCTTACGACAATATTTCATCGGCAATTATTCAACTTAAGGCTTGGCGACTTACTTTTGACGACTGATGAAACTGAGAGCAGAACATCTTGTAAAGCAATATAAAAAGCGCAAAGTGGTAAACGATATGTCGCTTGAAGTAGAGCAGGGTGAAATAGTGGGTCTCCTTGGACCCAATGGAGCTGGGAAAACGACTACATTTTATATGGTAGTAGGCTTGGTAAAACCAGATGAAGGAAAAGTGTTTTTGGATGATGCTGATATTACCAGTAATGCGATGTACAAGCGTGCCCAAAAAGGGGTAGGCTACTTGCCACAAGAAGCAAGTGTATTTAGAGAGCTTTCGGTAGAAGACAATATTCGTGCAGTATTGGAAATGACAAATAAATCCAAAGAAGAGCAACGAAATAAAACAGAAACGCTGATTGCTGAATTTGGCTTACAGAAAGTCCGTAAAAACCTAGGAAAGGTATTGAGTGGGGGTGAGAGACGAAGAACAGAAATAGCTCGTGCATTAGCTACTGACCCCAAATTTATATTGCTTGACGAACCATTTGCTGGTGTGGACCCCATAGCCGTTGAGGATATTCAAATGATTGTAAAAAAGTTGGTTGACAAAAATATTGGTGTTTTAATTACAGACCACAACGTCCACGAAACGCTTAGTATAGTAGATAGAGCTTACTTGCTTTTCGAAGGGAAGCTTCTTAAAAAAGGAACAGCACAAGAGCTGGCTGATGATGAGCTGGTTAGGACAGTTTATTTAGGTAAGAATTTTGAGCTGAGAACGTAGGCTAAATCACAATAAGAGAAAAGTTGCCTTTA
>JBEAPG010000148.1:0-5382 GCA_041164545.1 Bacteroidota bacterium | reverse complement strand
ATTAGTGGTGAGAAGACTGTAGATTTTACCATTTTTAATCGCTGGGGAGAAATAATGTTCCAAACCACAGATAAAGACAAAAAATGGGATGGAACGTATAAAGGAGAACCTGTACAACAAGATGTGTATGCATATCAACTTAAGCTAACTGCCTTAAATGATAAAGTGTATAATTACTCGGGAACCATTACGTTGATACGATAACAACGTTAATGCGCGGTGTTTTCGCTTTCTTATTCGCATTGCTCTGCTATATTGGTGCTATATCTCAAACCAAAGAGGAATTGGTTTATCCCGTAATTCCTATTCGAGATGATTGTCATTTTGTGTTTGATGATACGACGTCTGTTCGTGTAGTAAAACGAGATGCATTTCTGGAATTAGACAGACTTTGGCATACAGAAGATTTTTGTTTCGCTCAAAAAATGGATACCACTTTTTATGCGGAATTTGAAGTGGTTTTTGAGGATGTGCTTGGGCAAGCATATGGGTGGTTTGGCATACATGACGGACATTTACAAAGTGAGTATCAAAGTGCGCTTAATGACGCTAGAAGGCTTGTAAAGTCCTTTTCTAAGGTGCATATTCAAAATGCAAAATTTGAAAACAATGGGGCTCTCCATCAGGTGCCAAATTTTACTTTGGTTATCGACTCCATTGTTGAGGCGGAATATGATTCGTGTTTTTCGCTTTTTTCTATTCCCTATCAAAATGAAGTGCTGTTATCCAAAGACTCTATACTTCGTCTTTTTAAAGATAAGTTCTGTGTAAATAGCTGCACGCAAAAGCGTTATTGGCCAGACACTGCTAGCTTTGTTCAAGTCACTCTAGCTCCGTTTGATACACGTAGTAATTCATATACTTACACCAGACTGTTGCCTTCGTTTGTGATTGATAGTTATCCTTTAACTGATGAAGATATTGGCATCTTTTCTCAATTAAAGTCAAAGGCTTTGGTGCAAGTAGAACCTATGATTTATAGGAAAGACGGTTCCTATTTAAAGGTAAAAGGATGGCGCTTTAAAATAATTGATTAGTCGTATTTACTCCAATCAATTTTGCCCATAAAACTGCGTTCTAATTTAGTCCACTGGCTTGGATCTTTCCATCTACCTCTACCATAAATGTATCTGGCCTTTTGCCAAGTGCCTCCCACTCTGTAGCAATCTTTTAAATAATGAATACCTACAACTAAATAGTTATACCTTGTTTTGCCACCACTTAGACCTAACTTTTTATACATTTTGATAAATGTTTGATCCATCACTTGCAAATCTCCGTACTTGATTAAAAAATTAAGATCCTCCGGATTTCTCCATCGGCTTTCATTCATGCCAATTTCATAAACCAATTTTGGCGGAACACCTATACTCAATGCAATTGAATCTGCCCATTCAAACACCGTTTCCGGACGTACTCGTCTGATTTTTAGCGTATCAAAATTGATGCAAGTTCGTGAACTATCATAATCATAAGGAAATTTATTTATCCTGAGCGTATACTCAAAACTTCCTTCAACGCGAGCTATTACCGTATCGGCGTCTGCAAATGTTTGAGCCTTGGCAAAGGGGCAAAAAACAGACATCAACAGTATGGTAAAAAGCCTAAGCATTAGCCATTCATGCTAACTAAAAATTCATCATTGTTTTTAGTTCCTTTCATATAGTTTAGCATTGTTGTCATAGCTTCTTCGCTATTCATATCTGCTAAATGATTTCGCATTACCCACATTTTTTGGAGTACAGCTTTATCTAATAATAAGTCTTCTCTACGGGTACTAGATGCAACTATATCAATTGCAGGATAAATACGTTTGTTAGAAAGTCTTCTGTCTAATTGGAGCTCCATATTACCCGTTCCCTTGAACTCCTCAAAAATCACCTCATCCATTTTAGAACCGGTCTCTGTGAGTGCAGTCGCAATAATGGTAAGTGAACCTCCATTTTCTATGTTTCTAGCCGCTCCAAAGAAACGTTTAGGTTTTTGAAGTGCGTTAGCATCTACCCCTCCACTTAGAATTTTACCACTTGCTGGTTGTACAGTATTGTATGCCCTTGCAAGACGCGTGATCGAATCAAGAAGTATTACCACATCGTGTCCGCATTCTGTAAGTCGCTTGGCTTTTTCAAGCACAATATTGGCTAGTTTTACGTGTTTATCTGCTGGCTCATCAAAGGTAGAAGCCACTACTTCTGCCTTAACACTTCTGGCCATATCGGTAACCTCTTCCGGACGCTCATCTATAAGCAATATTATCATATATACTTCTGGATGATTAGCTGCAATCGCATTTGCCACGTCTTTAAGTAAATTTGTTTTACCTGTTTTTGGTTGGGCCACAATAAGCCCTCTTTGACCTTTACCAATTGGCGAAATGAAGTCCATTATTCGAGTAGAATAATTGTCGGCCTTGTATTCTAGATTGAATTTTTCTTCTGGGAAAAGAGGCGTTAAGTGATTAAAAGCAACTCTGTCTTTTACAAACTCAATCGTTCTCCCGTTAACGCTTAAAATATTAATTAAAGCAAAATATTTTTCGCCTTCCTTAGGTGGTCTAATGTTACCTTTTACTACGTCCCCTGTTTTTAAACCATTCTGGCGTATTTGATTTGGTGATATGTACACATCGTCGGGTGATGGTTGATACATATAATCTGCAGATCTCAAAAATCCATATCCATCGGAAATAATTTCAAGTACTCCCTGTGTAGTTACTATACCTTCTAATTCTAAGAAATTGATGAGCTTTTCTTCTGCTTCTCTCTTCTTTCTACGTTCTTCGTCAGCCTTTTTACGTTCGGCTTCACGCTGCTCTCTTTCTTTATTTCTCTGTTCTGCAGCTTCATCTTTGTCAGTAGAAGGATTATCTTTTTGAGGCGCTTCTTCTTTTTTACTTTCTGGTTCTGCTGCTGCTTTATTAAACCGCTCTTCTCTACTTACACGTTCGCGCTTCGGATGCTGCGGTTTGTTTGTTTTGATTTCCTGTGCAGGTTGGCTTGTTTTGTCCTCCTGCTTTTTGTCAGTATTTGGTTTTTCTTCAGCAGGTGTTGTAGCTTTATTTTTAGTTCTTGAGTTTCGTGCCTGCTTTGGCTTATCTTCTGGCTTTGCTGCAGGCCTATTGTTTTGCGCTTCTGGCTTTGCAGCACCTTTTGCATTTTGAAACTTGCTAGGATTTATAGCTTGCTCGTCCAAAATGGCATAAATTAATTCCTGTTTTTTTAAGCCTTTGTGCTTAATGTCTACCTTCTCAGCTACTTCTTTAAGTTCTGAAAGGAGCATCTCTCCTAATGAAAGAATGTCGTACATGTATTTTTATAAAAGATGTTTGTGTTAAAATAAAAACATTGCAAAAAAAGATTTTGGAAAGTTTTTGAGATTTTGCCCGAAAGGCGAGGCAAGTATAGGTTAAAGTTTAGAGATATGCAAATGATCGCAGCACTTGCAGCTTTTCCTTTTAAGCAGAGGGCCAACTTTTAAGCATGTAAAACATAATTTAACCATCACTCATAATTTAACCATCACTACTATGGGGATTCACTTAGTAGTAAAAATGCTTAAAATTTATATAAGAAGTCTTACTGGCTCTTCCAATAATTCTTGGAAGGTTTGTAAGAATTTAGCTCCAGTAACTCCATCTACAACTCTATGGTCGCAGCTTAACGTTACTTTCATAACGTGGCCAGGACGCATTTCGCCATTCTCAACAATTATAGTTTCCTTACTGCTTCCTATCGCTAATATACAAGCATCTGGTGGATTTACTATTGCCGTAAATTCGTCTATACCGAACATTCCAAGATTTGAAATAGTGAATGTATTACCTTCCCAATCTTTAGGTTGGAGTTCTTTATTTTTAGCTTTTCCTGCTAACTCTTTTACCTCTGTACCTATTTGCGAAAGTGACTTAGTATCTGCAAATCGAATTACCGGAACCAGTAAGCCGTCTTCTACAGCTACTGCTACTCCAATATGTACGTGATGATTTCTTCTTATTTTATCGCCAAGCCAAGCACTATTTACATTTGGGTGCTGCTTTAGTGCCACTGCTACTGCTTTCACTACCAAATCATTTACTGAAATCTTGGTTTCGCTGTAATCGTTCATACTCTTACGAGCAGCCATAATGGCGTCCATTTTTATTTCCTTAGTCAAGTAGAAATGTGGTGCTGTAAACTTGCTTTCTGATAATCGCTTGGCAATGGTTTTACGCATTTGCGTAATAGGCACATCTTCAAAGCTTTCTACACCAATTGCTGCACTAGATATTGCAGGTTGGGCAGTTGGTACGTAGTTTTCAATATCACGTTTTATAATTCTTCCATTGTCGCCGCTACCAGCTACACTAGCAAGGTTTATACCTTTATCCTCCGCCATTTTTTTGGCAAGTGGTGACGCAAATACTTTTCCGTTTGAGCTAACCGCCTCAGCAACTGGTGCAGCCACAGGTGCAGCTGTTGGAGTACTTTGAGCAGCAGGCGTAGGTGTGTTTTCTTCAACTGGTTCAGCCGCCGCAGCTGGGGCTTCGGAAAGTAAAGCACTAAAATCTTCACCTTTTTTACCAATTATCGCTATTACTGTTTCTACCGGTACGGTTTCACCTTCTGCAACATTTAAATGAAGTACTTCCCCTTTTTCAAAGTTTTCCAGCTCCATTGTAGCCTTGTCGGTTTCCACGTCGGCTATCATTTCGCCAGATTTTACGGTATCACCTACTTTCACTAACCAACTTACAATGGTACCTTCTTCCATTGTATCACTCATTCTAGGTAATCTTATTGCAACTGCCATTTATATCTTTTTTTCTAAAGCTTCGCAAAACTAAACAACCAAGTGAAAATATTGTTGAGAATGCTTGTTTTTGAAGACATTTATTTTGACATAAATAGTCGTGTTTTGTAGTAAATGCGTCAATACGAAGATTTTTTGAAGTTTGTTTTTGAAAATGGCACCACAAAAACAGACCGAACTGGAACCGGAACCGTAAGTGTTTTGGGTGGTCAGTTACGATTTGATTTGGAACATTCTTTTCCACTAATTACAAGTAAAAAAGTTCATTTTAAATCTGTAGTGTATGAATTGCTTTGGTTTTTAAAAGGAGATACTAATATAAAGTACTTGACTGATAATGGAGTTAAAATTTGGAATGAATGGGCAGACGAAAACGGTGATTTAGGCCCTGTGTATGGTAAACAATGGCGCAGCTGGGAGGGTGCCAACGGCAAGACATACGACCAAATTCAAATAGCTTTAGACACCATTAAGAAAAACCCAGATAGTAGACGAATGATCGTAAACGCTTGGAACGTGGGCGAGTTGGACCAAATGGAACTTACCCCTTGCCATTGCTTATTTCAGTTCTATGTGGCGAACGGCAAATTGAGT
>JBEAPG010000147.1:0-5399 GCA_041164545.1 Bacteroidota bacterium | reverse complement strand
ATTGTATGTACAACTACTTTACAAGGAGTTGACACTCCAGAAGACTTGCAAAAAGTAGAGGAAATTTTAAAGGCAAGAAGATAGGATAAAACACAAAAAGTAAGCTTTGTTGAAAACATCTTGAAATACCTAAATGGTATATACTAAGCCTTAACTCACTTATACCTTACCTTTGAAACCCGTACAGATGCGGATGGTCTTTTACTCTTTACAGGGTATAATAATCTCCTATTTCTTAATATAGTTATAATAAAAAAAACGCAAACATGGACACAAAATACGTATTCGTTACGGGTGGAGTTACTTCTTCATTAGGCAAAGGTATAATCTCGGCTAGCTTAGCTAAATTGCTGCAAATGAGAGGTTACAGAGTAACCATTCAAAAATTTGACCCCTACTTGAATGTTGACCCAGGAACAATGAATCCGTACGAACACGGCGAGTGTTATGTTACGGAAGACGGAGCAGAAACTGATTTAGATTTAGGTCATTATGAGCGTTTTTTGAATATTCCTACATCACAAGCTAATAATGTGACAACGGGTAGAGTCTATTCTACCGTTATAAATAATGAACGTGAAGGTAAATACTTAGGAAAAACAGTACAAATCATTCCTCATGTTACTGACGAAATTCAACGCAGAATGCAAATTTTAGGAAATAGCGGAGAGTTTGATATTGTTATTACTGAATTAGGTGGAACTGTGGGTGATATAGAATCACTGCCGTATGTTGAGTCTGTGCGTCAATTAAAAAGAAACTTAGGCAGCGATGATTCTGTAGTTATTCATCTCACCCTTATTCCTTATCTTGCTGCGGCAGGAGAACTAAAAACCAAGCCTACTCAACACAGCGTACAGAAATTACTGGAAGCTGGTGTCCAACCTGATATTTTAGTTTGTAGGACTGAACATAAATTAAGCACTGAAGTCAGAAAAAAGATATCGCTATTTTGTAATGTAAATCAGAATGCAGTTATCGAAAGCATAGACGTAGACACCATTTACGAAGTGCCTTTGATGATGGAAAAGGAAAAGCTTGATCGAGTTGTTCTTGCAAAACTTCGACTTCCGACGAGTGCTGACGCAAATTTTGACAAATGGAAGGATTTCTTATTCCGATTAAAGCATCCAAAATCAGAAATCACAATTGGTTTGGTAGGTAAATATGTAGAATTACCAGACGCATATAAATCTATTAATGAAGCATTTATACATGCCGGAGCAGAAAATGAGTGTAAAGTTCATCTAAAACATATTCACTCGGAAAATATTAATGCAGAAAATGTAAGTCAGAAATTAAAAGGACTTGATGGCGTATTGGTTGCGCCTGGTTTTGGAGATAGAGGAATTGAAGGAAAAATTGAGACAATCAAGTATCTTAGAGAAAATAACATACCCTTTTTCGGAATATGTCTTGGTATGCAATGCGCCGTAATTGAATTTGCACGCAATGTTCTTGGATATACCGATGCGCACAGTACAGAAATGAATGCTGGGACAAAGCATCCCGTAATTGATCTGATGGAAAGTCAAAAAACGGTGAGCCAAAAAGGCGGAACTATGCGTTTAGGATCGTATAAATGTAAATTATCAAAAGGTTCACAATCTTATTTAGCATACGGAAAAAGCAATATTTCAGAAAGACACAGACATCGCTATGAGTTTAATAATAAATACATAGACGATTATATAAAGAATGGAATGGATACTGTGGGAATAAATCCGGACAATAATCTAGTAGAGGTAGTTGAAGTTCCAAGTCATCCGTTTTTTGTTGGAGTACAATATCATCCAGAACTAAAAAGTACGGTAGAAAATCCACATCCATTATTTGTACGATTTGTGAAACATGCGATAGAATACGCTGAGGCAAAAACTCAAGTTTAGAGTCAAAATTCTTTTTATATTATATGTAATAATCTGTATATCAATGGAATGAAATTTGAAAATCAGACATTTTTGTTTACATTATATTATGATAATTTTCTAAAAATAAGTTATTGTTAATTGAATAGATTATGTAGGTTTGCCCCCGCAAAAGGGATATTGAATGTCCATTAAAATTGCTTAGTAAAAAAGTTAAACATCTTAATCTTTTTACTAGGAATTTTGAAAATAGTACTATTTTTGCACTCCTTTTTTGGTGAGGTGGGTGAGTGGCTGAAACCAGTAGTTTGCTAAACTGCCGACCGGGAAACTGGTCCGCGGGTTCGAATCCCGCCCTCACCGCAAGAAAGAAAATGGTTCCATAGCTCAACTGGATAGAGCAACAGATTTCTAATCTGTAGGTTCCAGGTTCGAGCCCTGGTGGGATCACATTAACAAAAAGGTAAGCCAAATAGGTTTACCTACTTCGGGGTGTAGCGTAGCCCGGTTATCGCGTCTGCTTTGGGAGCAGAAGGTCGCAGGTTCGAATCCTGCCACCCCGACTTAAACCCGACAATTTTTTGTCGGGTTTTTTTATGCTATATTATTTTTGCAGGTTCGTCCCGATTTAAACCCGACAATTCTGAACAATCTAAAATATGAAATCTTGATTTTTATACGTTCTTTAGTCGTAAAAACATCAAAAAGACTGAGTGGAATATTCAATCTCAATCTCATTTTTTAGAAGTAGTTTTCCTCCTATCACTAAACTTTAAAAATATTTATTTAATGTTGAACTGAAAATATGGCTAACAAGCAAAATATCGATTACATCTTTAGAAATATGAAGGTTTACGGCTCAATAGAGTGGTTGGCCGATAATAAGAAAAAATATCGTACTGTTTTTGATAAAAATGAGTGTACATATATATATACTGAGTTTTCATTTTTTAATCTGAATTTTAAAAATAAAGATTGGGACATGAAGCTAAAACTTGTATGCTTTGATCAAAACAATATTGAAATTTGCAATTTGAATTGCGACAGAACCATTTCACAAAATCATAATTTAATATATGTAAGGGAAGGATGGGGTTCATATACTAGTGGTACATATTGGAAACCTGGCACTTATAAGTGGGTTGCTCAAGTGGACGATAAAGTAGTGGCTGAAAAGAACTTTTATATACAAGATGTTGGGGTAGTTACTCCAGACAATAACCCCTACTTTGATATCAAATCCATTAAGTTTTACGAGGGGCCATTTGACAACATAAAAGAAGGTGAAAGAGCTTATTTTGAGCAATTTAGTGAACAAGAATCTCGCTATATATGGGCTGAAATAACAGCTGTAAATAAGGTGAAAACACTCAACTTTTGGAGTTGTGAGTTTGTATTTAATTTTCTTACTGAGACCAATCTGCTGAAAGGAAGTATATCTAAACTAAACTTCGTTTACGAGCAAGACGAAGAGTTTAAAGTAACCGTGGGTTGGGGAGCAGACAAACCGGGTAGTTGGCTAAATGGTAGATATTCGTTAGACGTTATGTTTTTGGATGTTTTAGTGGCTCAAAAATCATTCAACATTGGACAAGATTTTGTAGAATATGTTCTGGAATCTGACTTTAACCCTTCCCTCAAAATAAACCTACAGCCAGGAAAGGCTCCTGCCAAGACAGCTGTTGCGAAGAAAAACGATGTTGAGCGAACCTTAAGTGAGTTGGATGATTTAATCGGGCTTTCATCTGTAAAAAACAGAATAAAAGAGTACGCTAATTACCTTGAATTTATTGATATTAGAAAAGAAAAAGGCATTACCGAAGAAGATCAAATTAACCTAAATTGTGTGTTTAAAGGCAATCCTGGAACTGGAAAAACGACAATAGCACGTAAATTAGGTAAAATATACAAGCAATTGGGTTTACTCAGTAAAGGACACGTGCACGAAGTAGATAGAAGTGATTTGGTGGCTGAATTTATTGGTCAAACTGCCCCCAAAACCAAGGCTGCCATTAAAAAAGCCGCTGGAGGTATATTATTTATAGATGAAGCATATTCACTTGCCAGAAAAGATGATGATAGTAAAGACTTTGGTAAAGAAGCTATCGAAATTTTGTTAAAAGAACTTTCTGATGGAGAGGATATTGCAATAATTGCAGCAGGTTATCCTGACGAAATGGACACATTTATTGAATCTAATCCTGGTCTAAAATCCAGGTTCAGAATGATTTATGATTTCCCGGATTATACGCCGCAAGAGTTACTGGAAATTGCACAAAAACACGCAGATAAAAAAGGAATTCATTTTGCTACTGATGCTCAAGATCTGTTCTATAAAAAAGTAGTAGATGCATACCGCAACAGAGATAAGTTTTTTGGAAATGCTAGGCTTGTCGTTTCGCTTATAGACGAGGTAAAATTAAACTTAGGTATTCGAGTAATGGCAGTTGAAAATCCAGAAGAACTATCTATTGACGACTTATCTTTGGTGACCAAAGAAGATGTAGACAAACTAAGTATTGCGCCAAAAATTATAAGTCCAGATATACCAATCGATGAGGAACTCTTGGAGCAATCATTAAAGAAAATAGATGGTTTAATCGGTATACCGTCAGTAAAAAGTGAAATCACAAACTTGGTTAAATTGGTGCGATACTATAAAGAAACAGGCCAAGACGTTCAAAATAACTTTAGCCTACACTCCGTATTTACTGGAAATCCAGGTACTGGAAAGACCACTGTGGCTAGAATTTTAGCACAAATCTATAAGGCGTTAGGTATACTTGAAAAAGGCAACTTGGTAGAATGCGATAGACAAAGTTTAATTGGTGGATATGTAGGGCAAACGGCTATAAAAACCGGCCAAATAATTGACAAGGCTATGGGCGGAGTTTTATTTATTGATGAAGCTTATTCTTTGACCGAAGGGGGTAATTCTGATTATGGTAAGGAAGCCATCGAAATCATTTTAAAACGAATGGAGGATTTCCGTGGTAAATTTATTGTAATCGCTGCCGGATATACCGAAAACATGTCTCGTTTTATTGAATCTAACCCGGGATTAAAATCGAGATTCGACAAGGTTTTTGAATTTGAAGATTTTGATGAAGAATTACTATTGCAAATCGCAAAAAATCAACTTCTAGAAACAGGATTCGAGATAGACTCCAGCGCTGAACAAGCATTAGCAGATTTGGTTGCGCATATGTATGTAGAACGTGACAAGTATTTCGGTAATGGTCGAAGTGTGCGAAAAGTCGTTGAGGAAGCAATAAGAAATCAACATCTAAGAATGAGTGATATGCCTGCAAGTAAAAGAACCACGAAGATGATAAAAACCATTACGGCTTCAGACATAGAAAACATAGATTATAAAGATAAATCTAAACCTGACATTCTACCCACATTAGGTTTTAGAAGAAGCAATTAGATTTTATTTGCACTGTTTCATTTAAAAAATGATTTTAACGCTACCATTTATAATTGTGCTGGCTTTTGCTATGTTATGCCTGCTTATCTTGACTTATTATT
>JBEAPG010000146.1:0-5473 GCA_041164545.1 Bacteroidota bacterium | reverse complement strand
AAAATGCCTATACGCCTTTTTTTGTAAACGCCACTGCTGGCACAACAGTACTAGGCGCATTTGACAATATTGAAGAAATAGCTAAAGTGAGTCAAAAATACCACCTTTGGTTGCATGTAGATGGTGCATATTGTGGAGGAGTAATATTTAGTGAAAATTACAAAAACTTAGTAAAAGGAATTGAGCTTAGCGACAGCTTTAGTTTCAATGCACACAAAATGCTGGGTACACCACTTACATGTTCCATTATTGTTACAAAGCACAAAGAAGCGTTATACAAATCATTTAATAATGACGCAGAATACCTTTACCAAACGGATGGAGACGACTTCAATTTAGGAAAAACCTCGCTGCAATGCGGCAGAAGAAATGATGCACTAAAGCTTTGGACACTTTGGAAATCATTGGGAAACAAGGGATTAGAAGAAATGGTACACCAACAGTTTTATCTGGCGGATGTAGCAAGGAAATACATAACTGAGCATCCAGATTATACACTCTACAGCTTTGATAATTCTATATCCGTTTGTTTCAATTATAAAAACATCCCGGCCTCTGAGTTGTGCACACGATTATATGAAAATGCAGCTACTTTGGTTGGATATGGAAAATTCAATGACGTAGAATTTGTGCGTTTAATTACTATAAACGCAAACAATACTGAAAAGGATATTTTGAACTTTTTTAAGGTATTGGAAGAAAATAGCGGCACGTAGCTAGACTCTAAACCAATCATATTCTTATCATTTTAAGCATTACCAGAATCTACTAGCTGAAGTTTTTATTACCTTGGCAAATAGAATGGTAAAAAAGCTGATTTTTATGGTTTATTTTACTTTTTGGATAGCTCCGAAGGTTTCTGCTCAACAAGATTTTTTAAATGCAACTAGAATAACCTCTGTTATTTATGATTTTTCTTATGATTTCAACTATATATTTAGACACTACTTAACGGAAGATATTAGCGTTTCTTTTATGGATAGTATTACCATTTATAAATGGGATTCTTTGCAAAAGAATTATTCTGCGACCAAGCGACTGCGCTTTAAGTACACCGACGCTAGAAAGTGCTACTCCGTTGAAGTTATAGACTTAACTACAAATTCCGTAACTAAGAAGGTCATAATAGAAATGCTGGGCGGAAGATCAATACAACTGCACTTATATAAATCTTCTTACTCTACATCAAATCCTTACTACACAGCAACTTACGACTTCAATACCTATTATACTACTTTCTATCAAAAAAGAGGCTTTGTAGAGCATCATACAAATTACCAGAAAAATGAAACTTGGATGGTATTTAATGGAGAATGGGTTGAATTATTCGGAGGAAGTGGGATTAAAGATTGGTTTAAAGACTCTATTTCAAAATCAACCTACCACCATTCAGAAGAATATTACATTTATTGCAATGGCAAGTTTTATGAAAACCAGTTTTATGCCATCAGAGACTTCGATAACCAAAGTATATCCAGAATACACGGCACTGGCTATATATATCCTATAGAGACAGATTATACCGCGATAGATTCTAACTCAAAAAAGAGTTATTCCATGAGTTTCGACTCAGATAGTTTTTGGCTTCTTGGAGATTCTATCAAGAAGGAGTTTCGATTTGATAACGAATATCATCTCACTGATCACTATCTCAAAGCACACGAAAATTGGGAGTATCAATATACGGACACCAATCAATTTGGGTATTTGTATGGAAGAAGATATTCCTATTTTCAGCAAAAAGACAAACCATCTGTATTAGATATTTATAATACTGAAACACATGGTTTACCGCCAACTCAAAAAAACAGTTCTTTTTACTACGCCGGTGCTACAATTATTCCAACACAATTGCTCAATAATTTTATTTCAGAGGATTTAGATTCATTATCACCACACTATTCTATTCACAATCCGATAGACTACAGTACACCGAGTAGAATCATATTCACATTAGCCGGGGTAAACGTTCGCTACTTTGGCAAAACCATTTCTTTTCCAAGAGACAAGGAATTTGATGATAACAAACAAGAAATAATTGCCGAATACAAAGTGGTAATGCACTACACAAATATTGGTAGTTTAGCAGGAACTGATGAAGTAGAAAAGAAGTCCAAATTTACATTGTACCCAAATCCCGCACAAAATGAAATTCATATTCGAGGAAACAACAGGGACGAATCCGAAATTGAAATTATAGACTTTTTAGGAAATGTTGTTTACCTAAATTCAACTCAAATTAGCACAACTATAATTGACATATCTCACTTATCATCTGGCATTTATATACTAAAATCAAACTCCAAAAATGGCACAACAAGCCAAAAATTCGTGAAACAGTAATTACTCTTTCACATCGTTTATTTCATTTTCTGGTTTGGCTATTATCTATAGAAAAGACAATCTTATCTTTTCAATTTCATTTGCCCAAACTTTGTCACCGTCACTTATATCAGCAATCTGTTTAATATCGGTCATCAATTGCTCTATTGCAGGGCTAGATTTTAGTGGTCTTCTATATTCCAGAGCTTTGGCTGCTGTAAGTGCCTCTATAGCCTGAATGCGTTCTACGTTTTCTATAACTTTTAGGCATTTTGTTGCAGCATTTGCTCCCATACTTACGTGGTCTTCTTGCCCGTTACTACTCTCTATAGTATCTACACTACTTGGCGTGCACAACTGCTTATTCTGACTTACAATACTTGCTGCGGTATATTGGGCTATCATTAAACCGCTTTCTAAGCCTGGGTTGGAAGTTAGAAACGCAGGCAAGCCTCGTTTACCTTCTACTAATCTATAAATTCTACGCTCCGCAATGCTACCCATTTCCGCCATTGCAATAGCCAAAAAGTCTAACTGCAAAGCCAACGGCTGACCGTGAAAATTTCCCGCACTTAGCACCAAGTCTTCATCTGGAAACACATTCGGATTATCTGTAACCGCATTTATCTCCGTTTCAAAAACAGCTACCGCATTTCTGAAAGCATCTTTGCTGGCACCGTGCACCTGAGGTACGCATCTAAAACTATACGGATCTTGCACATGTGTTTTCTTTTGGTTTAGTATTTCACTTCCCTCCAAATGTTTCAGAACTGCTTCTGCGGTTTCCAGCTGTCCTTGGTGAGGTCTTATTTGATGACTAAAGGCAAAAAAAGCTTCTTTTCTACCGTCATAGGCATCAATACACAATGCAGCATGTAAATCTGCTCTTTCAAGAATAGCCTTGGCTTTAAACAAGCACTGTAACCCATAAGCCTGCATAAATTGAGTACCATTGATTAGAGCCAGGCCTTCTTTCGGGCCAAGCTGAAGATTTGACGCTGGGGCGGTTTCTCTTTTGCCTTTGGTTGTTTTACTCCATACTTCACCTTCTCCTAAAAGTGGAAGAGCCAAGTGGCTCAACGGTGCCAAATCACCACTTGCCCCAAGACTACCTAACTCATAAATTACGGGTATCGTATCTGAATTATACAATTCTAATAACTTCTCTACAGTAGCCAATTGCACACCACTATGTCCATAACTCAGACTTTGTGCCTTTAGCAAAAGCATCAATTTTACAATGTTTTTGGGCACATAATTTCCTGCTCCACATGCGTGAGAGCGAAGCAAATTAAGTTGCAATAGAACAAGCTGACTTTTATCTATTTCTGTATTGCACAACGAACCAAAACCTGTGTTTACACCATATATAGGTGGACCTTCTGCAGCTACTTTTTGCAGCAAGTACGTATTACATTTTATAATTTTTTCTTTTGCACTTGCAGACAAGCTTACCTTTTCGCCACTTTGCACAATGTGCTGAATGTCTTCTATACTATGATGTTCGGCTAGTTCCATGGGTCGGGCAAATATCTTTAAATATTGGTTTAAGTATGCTTCCTTTTAAATTTCTAACATATTATGCATTCCTGCTCTCCAAAGCCAACTTTGTAATAACAGCTTTAGTGTTTTCTGGAAAATCTCCGTTCATCATCCATTCATAATATCCGCGATTAGTTTTGAAAACTTCTACTACTTTTTGTCCCTTATATTTTCCAAAATTAAAATAGGCTTCCCCATCTTCTCCTCTTTTTATTCTGCGAGCGAAGTCGAAATAGTCGCTATCTGTACTAAAATCGTTTAGGAAATCAATAGTAGGTTCTAGTTCATCGTAATGTTCTACCTGCGCCTTTATTATTTCCCAGGTTGCTTGTGTGTCGGCTTTTGCGCTATGTGCATTATCCAATTCTTTGTTGCAATAAAACTTGTATGCTGCAGTTAAATTTCTAGGCTCCATCTTATGAAAAATATGTTGAGCATCTATAAATTTTCGTTGCGTGTTAAAAGATACTCCCGCCCTAGAAAATTCCTCCGCCAACATAGGAAAGTCAAATCGATTACTATTGAATCCTCCAAAATCACAGTCACCTAAAAAGTGGTTAAGCTCATTTGCAAATTCCTGAAATGTAGGTTTATCGGCTACATCTTTATCCCATATTCCGTGAATTTGAGAAACCTGAGGAGGAATAGGTATAGTAGGGTTAAGTAGCTGATGCAGATGCGTTTCTGTACCGTCAAGTTGAATTTTTATACAATATATTTCTACTATTCTATCTGTGGCTACCTGCACACCTGTGGTTTCTAGGTCAAACACCACAAGAGGTTTATTTAATTTTATGTTCACACAGCAAAGGTATTTTGATAATTAGATTTCCAGAATTTTACTAGCATAAAGTGAAATCTTCATTTCCAACCCATATAAAACAAATGGTCTGGACGTAGTATAAAGGTTGGAATTCCTTTAGGTATCCGGGTATGTCGTGAACCTAATCTAATTTGAGATTTAAAGATTCAACATACTCTTTCACATTATCAAGAAAGGATTTACTGATTGGCAATAATACCCCGTGTACCAACAAACAATGGTTTTCTGCTTGCTGTATCGCCTCTAATCGTGCAATATATTTTCTATGAACTTGAATAAACTGGTCTTTGGGTAAGATCTCAATAAAGTCTACCAATCTCTTTCTAATAAGTATAGCAGAATCATTAAAAAAAACACGAACGTAATTTCCTTCTGCTTGGAGAAAACAGATTTTTAATAAGTCTATTTTTATTCGTTTTGAACCCACTTGTATAAAGATATCATCCTGCTTCTCACGATTGAATTCTATTTCTTGATTGCTGAAAAAATTGGAAATGGCGATATCCAATGTTGTGACAAGAGTAATATCATCAAATGGTTTTCTTAAATATCCGCTTGGTTTAGATTGCTTTATTTCTTCAATAGTCTTAGGGTCTGTAAAGGATGTAAGATACATAAAAGGTGCATTTACAAATCGACTAATTTGTTTAGAAAACCATATCCGGTTTTGTTCACCAGCAAGTTCTATATCCAGGAGAAATACATCCACATCTACCCCTTTTTCCAAAGCTTCTATTGCTTTTTCAGCCGATGCATATGAGCCAACAATGCTATAATTATTTTGTA
>JBEAPG010000145.1:0-5498 GCA_041164545.1 Bacteroidota bacterium | reverse complement strand
CTGTCGCTTTTCTTCTGTATCGTTATAAATTCCCGGATCTTCCCATCCGTTGCCCAAATCACACTCATAATCATAAAAACAAACCAGTCTACCTTTATAAATCAACCCGAAACCTTGCGGTGGTTTACCGTCGTGCTCGTGAATTTTGGGTAGTCCTTTTGCAAACTTGTACTTCTGCGCATAAATGGGATGATTAAACGGAAGTTCGACAAAGTCCAATTCTGGAAATACTTTTTTCATCTCCGGACGGACAAATTTGTCTAAACCATAGTTGTCGTCTATATGCAGAAAACCACCTGCCATTAGGTACTTGCGCAAATTCTCTGCTTCTTTATTATTAAAAACTACATTGCCGTGCCCCGTCATATACACATACGGATAATTATAGATTTCGGCGCTACCTACCTCCACTACTTCATCTTGAGGATTGATATCTGTACCTAAATTGGCATTGCAAAACTTCGCTAGATTAGGCAAAGCCGTGCGATTACTGTACCAATCGCCACCACCGCTATATTTGAGTTTCGCAATTTTTATAGAGTAATCTGTAGTAAAACTTGCTAAGCAAATAACAAGAAAAAGTGAAAATATATATTTCATTTATTAACCAACGAAATTAAAAGAAAATTATTGAAACAAAGTTACCGCCACAATTGCCGCAGTTTCTGTCCTAAGTCTAAACTCGCCTAAATCTAACCCCTTGAATCCTGCATCAAAAGCCTCATAAACTTCTTGTGTTGTAAAATCACCTTCTGGGCCTATTAAGATGAGTTGATTAGTTAATGAGTTATTTGTTGATGGTTGAGCTGATTTTGATTGCTCTTCATAACAATGGGCAATGTATTTTTCGGTGATCTCTAGCTTTAAAACATCTTCAAAATCCATTTCCTCAATTTCGGGTATGTAAAAACGCAAACTTTGTTTTACGGCAGAAATGGCCTTTTTCTCCAATCTTTCCATATTTGTGCGATTTCGCTCTGTATTCTTGGTGTTCATAAGAATAATGGCTTCCACTCCTATTTCTACAAGCTTCTCCACCATCCATTCCAATCTGTCGCGGTTTTTAGTTGGAGCAATTGCTATTGTAATGTGCTCACTTTTAGGTTTAGATTCCGTTTCTAAAATGGAGCATTTTACATCTCGCTTGCTTACCGAATCTATACCGCACTTGTATCTATTGCCATTGCCGTCAATTACATAAATTACATCTCCCACTTTTTTACGAAGTACCAATGCACAGTGAGCTGCTTCCTGGTCGTCGAGGGTTAAAACGCCATTTGAAATATAATTTGAGTAAAAGAGGTTTTGCATTGATTTTATTATTCTTCGTTTTCTTGTTTCCAAGTTTCATATCTCACCTCCAAATCGCATAAGTTGGTACCAGAACGGCTTAGATTATATGCGGCCTCCTTAGCTTGTCCTTCCAAATTTGTATTGGATCCTCCGCAACCTTCAAATGTCTCTAAAATTTGTTCTGAGTATATGTTTACCACTACGCACTTTTTACATTGATTTGGTAAAACTATAGCATTAAACATTGCATTACAAGAACTAATTGACAAGGCCATAAATAGGAGAAGACCGCCGAATACTATTTTTTTTAAAATCGATTTCATAGTAATTCAAAATTAATCACTAAATGTTTACTACACAAAGTCACATCTAACAATTTTGTATTCAAAAGAGAGCTAAGCAACAAAAATTCCTATTCCATTTTGAACAACCATTAAATTTTGATGTAAAGCAAGTTCATATTCTAAGTGTGCTAGAAATAACTCACTATTTTATCGTTTCTTTGAATCTATGAAATGGCTTAAAGGACGAATAGCACAAATAGCACTATGGTTTATCGCAGGATTTTTTGTCTTGTTCATTTTCAGATTAGTATATGGTTATACCAGTAAAATGAACCAACGCGATAGCGATTATATATCCGACTTTTTTAGCGATGAAAATGTAAAAAGAAATTTTGCTAGCTCTAAATACGAGTACAAACGAGACAAAGGCGGTGCTAAGGATTATGCTCCTATAGAGGCACAGGAAGCTCCAGTAAACTCAGGAGATGTAAATCAGAAATACGAGAAAACCGCCGAAATACGCACCAAATCCAATGAGTTTGAAAATGATAAAAAGAAAACGGAAGATTTAATAAAAAACTTCAATGGAATAATTCAGTTTGAACAAAACACAGGGCAAAAAGGCGATAGAGAGTGGCATATTTCTGCTGGTGTACTGCCCGAAAACTTTGACACCATCTACAACTATTTGGTTACACTCGGCAATGTTCGTTTCTCTGAAATCACCAAAACCGACAAAACCAGCGAGTATAAAAACCTAAATGCCAAGCGTATATCGCTCGAAAAAACACGTCAGTCACTTATCGAACTCAAAGGCCACACAGGCAAAATTGATGAATTTGTAAACTTGAGCAATCGAATACTGGAAATAGAATCTGAATTACAAGAATTGGGCGTTCAACTCGGCGAATTTTCAGAAGAAAACGAATTCTGTACTATCAAATTTTCATTGGTTGAGGGCAGACCTATTATACCAATTAGCTTTATGCACAGACTAAAAGTAGCATTTGAGTGGACAGTACCATTTTATTTAGGCTTTGTTGGCATTGTAGTTCTCTCGCTGCTAGCTGGCTTACTACTTCTAGCTATTGGCCAAAAGGTAAAAGGAATCACCAAACTTATAAAGAAGTTGGACGGGAATAAGGACTAAGAATTACAACTCAACATTTCGCAAAATCTTATCCATTTTTCTACCCTTGGCCAGCTCTTCTACCAGTTTATCTAAATAGCGTACGTTTGGTAAGCGGTGTTTCAATTTCCTCGATGCGGTAGCCACAGATTACCCCTTTAATCAGATTAGCATTGGAGTTTAAAGTTGCACGCTCAAAAAATGTTTTAAATGTTACCTTTTCTTTGATTAGTTGTTTTATCTGCAACTCATTATACCCAGTTAACCATTCAATTACCTGATGCAACTCCTCAGTTGTTCGGCCTTTCTTTTCAACCTTAGTAATGTAGTGAGGATAAACAGATGCAAAAGGCAGTTCCGCTATTCGCTTGTCGTGTTCTGGTGTGGTAGGCATCTAATTGGCTTATAATCGATTATTTACAAAGCTATAGAATAAATCGGAGGAAATTCTTTTAAAATCTGTTGAGCCAGTAACAAATAAAAAGCCCTACACTATCGTGAAGGGCTCTCAAATTTGTCAAGATTTATGTATTTAATCCAAAGCTTTCAACTCCGTTACTAATTCAGTCAGCACTTTTTTAGCATCACCAAATAGCATACTGGTTTTATCGCGGAAGAAAAGTTCGTTTTCAATACCCGCATAACCCGCGTTCATGCTTCTCTTGTTTACGATACACGTTTTTGCATTTTCTACGTCTAAAATTGGCATACCGTAAATTGGGCTACTTGGATCGGTTTTGGCGGCTGGGTTTACAACATCATTTGCACCTACTACTAGCACCACATCAGTTTGGGTAAATTCCGGATTTACATCTTCCATTTCTTTCAACTTATCATAATCTACATTACTCTCTGCTAAAAGCACGTTCATATGTCCTGGCATACGTCCCGCAACCGGATGTATTGCATAAGAAACATCTACACCACGTTCTTCTAAAATGGTTTCTAATTCCTTAATGGTATGTTGTGCTTGTGCTACCGCTAGCCCATAACCAGGCACAATAATTACTTTCTTGCTATAGTTAAGCTGAACCGCCAAATCACTTGGCCCAACTTCTTTTATATTTCCTTGCGGACCACCTGATGATGCAACTGCTGCTCCTTCACCAAATGCCCCAAATATTACGTTGAACAACGGTCTGTTCATTGCCTTACACATAACCAAGGTTAGCAAAGTACCTGCAGAACCAACTAATATTCCTCCAGTAAGCATTACTTGATTTCCATACAGAAAACCACCAAATGCAGCAGCAAGTCCTGTAAATGAGTTCAGTAATGATATTACCACTGGCATATCCGCACCTCCGATAGGTATTACAAACAATATTCCGTATACAATGGCAGCTGCAAATAAGAGATACAAATGCATTTCACTAGCCGTTCCGCTCCAAACAATGTACACTGCATAAAGAACCAGACCGATTAATATTACGGTATTCAAAATATTATACTTAGGTAAGCGAATGGCATTTTTTAATGTTCCATTCAGTTTTGCCCAAGCAATCATACTACCACTAAACGACACAGAACCTATGATCATTCCAGCAAGAATGATTCCTATACTAGTCGGATCACCCACGTTATGATGAAACTCTACCAAGCCTATCAAAGCTGCACAAGCACCACCCATACCATTGAAAAGTGACACTAATTCTGGCATTTTTGTCATTTGAACTTTTTTAGCTGTAAGCCAACCAACAACGGTTCCCAGAGCTATGGCACCAAAAATAAGTCCGTAAATAATTGGTTTTACTTCGCCTTCATGAAAAAATATGGCAGTTATAATAGCCGCAATCATACCAGCCGCAGCTAGCAGGTTACCATTTCGAGCTGTTTTTGCATTACTTAACATCTTCAACCCCATAATAAAGGTTACCGATGCTATCAGATATATAATATGTTGTATTTCCAAGTTCATTATTTTTTCTTTTTAAACATTTCTAACATTCTATCTGTCACTACAAATCCGCCAACAACATTCAGGGTACCTAAAAATACCGCAATTGTACCGAGGATTAAGCTCAAATAATTATCTGGTTCTGCGTTTAGCATAAGCAGGATAGCCCCTACAATCACTACTCCGTGTATTGCATTGGCTCCAGACATAAGAGGCGTGTGAAGTACTGCAGGCACTTTGCCTATTACTTCCACACCAACAAAAATCATCAGGATGACAATAAAAATCATCTCCTTGTTTGTCGTAAAAAATTGTATTAGTTCGTTCATTTTTAATGTCTTATGTTAAATGTCTTATGTTAAATGTTCAATTATTCTAATCTATTTTTTAATGTTGTTCTAGCTTTGGAAAGAGTCTTGTAGATTTCTTCAGATTCATTTTTCAACTTCTCTATTTTATTCAAAACAGAATGAAACTCCCCTTCTTCTATGATTTCTAACCATAAATTACTCTCATCTGCTTCTTCAATTGTGATACTCAATTTGGAGTAGAAATCTTTATCACTTCTCGATATACAAGCTGCCCTGTAATTTGCGGCTGTACTGTCCGCACTTCGTCCTAATTGAGATGAAATTGTTCTGGTAGACGTTTTATTAACCGGCATTTCGTCGCAGAGTTTAAGCACTTCAATCGCAAATTTCTTAGTTCTATCTTTGAATGCTTCTACAAATTGTTTCTTCTCTGCCATTGCTTTCAATATTTAATTATATATACATTTAACATTAAACATTTGACATTCGGTTTATGCTTTCGTCACAAGCGTCCCCACCGTAATCTCATCCTCCATATCCCATTTAAACTGTCCATCTGCAATTAAGTGAGTTAGAAAAGTATC
>JBEAPG010000144.1:0-5529 GCA_041164545.1 Bacteroidota bacterium | reverse complement strand
AAAAAATATCGCATTGCTATCGCACGAGTTTAAATAATTGCGAGCTTCACTAAGCACATTGGGGGTGTAAAGATTATCAGGAATATAGGTTGCTGCTTCAGTTATGCTTGTTAGCGGCCACAGCTTATAGAAAAGATCCATATACTCGTTACACATTTTAGTATGAATGGTGCCAACAGCCACACAAAAGTCTTTATTCGCTTCGTACACCTTACTAAAGTAGTATTGCGATTTTCTCATTAATCTAATCAGTTCATTCTTTTCATCCATTGTTATGCAGTTTCCTCCTTCAACAAATTTTATTTGTGCGGCTGCCTTAAATTGAAACTGATTAGTAACCATATTGGTGGCCAATGCTCCGTACGATCGGCCTAAACTATAAAGGAAGGTGTCGTTAAGCTCTGAAACTAATGGTTCAAAGTTTTGAATTACATCTTCCGCCCAATAGTCATATCCAAAAAAGGGATGGCGTTTAAAATCTGTAATTAGTTGATTTGTTAGCAATTGTTTTGCTAATTCCGATGCAGTTTCAAGCTCCAATTCGGGAGAAGCCGGTTCTTTTTCAATTAGTTTATTCGAAATTGCATCGAAAGATGTCAACGGAAAAAAGCGATTGTTTTGCCAAAACAATTCCTCCGTTACGACACGGTTATCTTCATAGTTATATGTAAGTGCATACCAACCATATGGCTTTTTTGCAAAGCGAAGTTGAGTGTTGTTTTGGTTTTGCACGAAGTGGTATTTATCACAAAAAGTATTCACTACTGTTGCGTAATCAGGCATTTGCTGATAAGTTTTTAAACTAAAACTTTGAGCCAGGGTAGTTTGGAATACTACAAAAACAAGAAATGAAAATGTGACAAATTTCATTGTGCTAAAATAGTGCTTTATTGTAAACCTACTTAGATTTCCTCATACTCTAATAATTTGTAGTATTGTTTTGCCATTAAGCATTCAAGTCTAATAGTTTTTGTAAAGCTCAGAAGGCTATTGTTGGTACTCCCCAAGAACAATAAAACACGATTTAGCACAGCCGTATTTTATCCTCTGCTCTGTTTTTATATCACAAAAAAGGTATATTTTTGAGAGGAATAAAGTTAACGTTCGCAATTGCTTACAACCTTTTATAATTACTTAATATCGAATATTTATCTAATTATAAGCAACTTACGAAGCAAATAGGTGATTGCGTAGATAAAAGAAATATGCGTAATAGGATTTTTGAGTTGCGTATATATACATGTTAGCGGTCAAGCTAAAAGACGACTTAAAGAAAAAGTAAAAACAATGACAAACAACGGAAAAGCAAAAATTGAGAAAACGTTTGGTGGAATAGACATTAGTATTCCTTCAAAGAAAAATTGGTTTGCTCTTTTATTTGGGACTGCTTGGATGGGCGGTTGGTTCTTTGGGTTTCTAAGTGCTTCAGGGTATCTTTTTTCAGGGACAGGACATTTAGGTGCTGACGGTTTTCTAACATTTTGGTTAATTGGTTGGACTGTTGGCGGACTTGCTATATCTTTTATGTTGCTTTGGGGCTATTTCGGTCAAGAAAAATTTATGACAGACAGAAACGAGATTTTATTTGAAAAGACAGTTTTCGGAATAGGCAAGAAATATAGATTGGACATTTCAGCAATTAAGAACTTTAGGACAGAACTAGGAAGTGATAATTGGTTTGGTGGAAATCGTTGGGCATTTTGGGGACTTGGACCAGGTAAAATAAAATTTGACTATGGTTTAAAAACATATTCATTTGGACTTGGTGTTGACGATGCTGAAGCAAACTACATTGTTGGACTTTTAAAAGAACAATTCAAAGAACAATAAACGGACGGAAATGGAGCAAAAAAAGAAGCCCGAACCGCTAACAATGGGTATAAAACATAGGGCGGACAGTGGTTTTCATAAGTTTTTGGCACTTTGCAAGCTTTGTCTCGAAGGACAAGTTCGCAGCTACGAAATGCCCTACGTTTCATACCCGGAACGTTAGTCAGAATAAAATGGAAAATTCTAAACAATAATGAAAACTCAAGCTAACACAATTAAACAGAAAGATTGAGATGACGAAAAAAAGGATTACAATCTTTGTAGCAATAATCTTAGCTGTTATATACTTGTTGATTACCCAATTTTTTGGAAATAAAAGATATAAAAGGGACTTTAGGACTTTTAATGAATCACAAATAATTGGAGAAATAGAAGAAATAGGAATTATGCAACATGGATCAGGATTTCGATTAAAAAACGACTCAATTGAGTATGTGTTTTATCCATATACAAGTGATATTAATAGCAGGAAAATAATATATCAAATTGCAGAAAAGGGAGATAGTATTATAAAATTTAGACATTCGGATACACTTATTTTACTTAAAGGAAAAGAAAAATATAGATACACTTTTCAAAAGTCAGAATATTAAAAAAATTGCGAACGCCCAACAAAGGCTAGTATACAATAGCTGGTGAAGTTGGGGGGTGCTTGTCGACGCTTCTTTATCGATTGTGCCGTCCGAAAAAGAATTACCCTCGATGCAGCTTCTGCATTTGGCTTCAACCGTCAACTTAACACAAAAAATGGAGCAAATACATAGCTTCTTTCAATAAATCAGCCAATTTCAGTAAATGATGTTTTAATAATTTGTATTATTGTTTTACATGAAGAATTTACTCCTTATTGCCATCACTCTTTTGGCCGCTTGCCAGTCTAGCATTAAAGACGAAAAACAACCTAAAGAACTGCCGCAAAGCGACAGTATTCGGGCGGCGGAAGATGTTCGGCCAGTTGCTAATACAAACACAATTGTAAATGATCCTGCAGACTTAATCGGCTATTGGGTGGGTTGGTTTATTGCAGATATAAGCGATTCTGCAAAAGATGCATTGTATGACGCTGGAATACAGTACAGTAACAGGAATAAAATAAATATTTCCATAGATTCTATTGCCGGTACATATGTCAAAGGACATAGCGTTGTTGCCAATAACAATCGTCCTTTTGAAGGAGAATTGGAGTTAAAAGCGGATATCTACACTTTTAGAGTAAAAGAACCCGGAGACGACAAGCACGACGGTCAATTTTTATTTCAAATAGCTAAGGGAGATAGTGTGGTAAAGGGTTATTGGGAGTCTTATAGAGCAGCCAATGTAAAACGTCGTAAATATAGTTTAGAGAAGGCGTTTTATGCGTACGATTCAAGTGTAGTGCTTGATGGTTGGTACATGGACATGGAAAAGATGAAATACGAGGTAGATACATTTAACTTAGAAAAACTAACCAAAGAGTTTGGAACAGTAAATAAGATAATTGAGGCGTGGTTTGGAGAAGATACGCTAAATATGACCGAGGAAGATAAAGAACAATACCTTGGTTGGATAAAAGAAGATATGGAAATGGGAAGCTCTACAGCTTATTCCGTTACCGAAAAAGTATTTGAATACAACGCTAGTTCTCAAAAACTGCCTAAAGAGTACGCAGAAAACCTTACCAAAGCGGATATTTTTATTCTAAGAAACTCAATCTATGCACGGCACGGGTATTCGTTTAAAGATAGAAAGTTACGAGAATATTTCGATTGGCAAGATTGGTACATTCCTGTTCACGCTTACATAAAAGCCGATATTACAGACCTGGAAAAAGAAAATATTGCACTTTTGCTTAAATACGAAGAACACGCCGAGGAATACTATGATGAATTCGGCAGGTAATAATGAGACACGGCAAACTGATTTTTAGATTTTTTCTGTTAGCAGCCCTTGCCTATTTTGCCTATTTATTACTGCTCATCACATTACAGTATATTCCATTTAGAGCGGATGCTGCATTTTTGAAAATTAAAACGGATGAAGTAGCTCTGCCTTATTATCTGTTTTTTTTTAAGTTGCACGTTTTTACCTCTCTTTTTTTACTTCTTTCAGGAGTTACTCAGTTTAGTACCTACATACGCAAAAAGTGGAGAAACCTCCATCGTGGTATGGGTTGGTCCTACATTTCTATTATTCTAATGGCTGCAGCACCTAGTGGTATTGTTATGGGCTGGCACGCCAATGGCGGCTGGACAAGTCAAACCTCATTCGTTATACTTGGTGTTCTTTGGTTTTTGTTTACCGCCTTGGCCTTGTATTTTGTACTAAAAAAGAACTTGGTCCAACACCAAAATTTTATGATTCGCAGCTTTGCGCTTACGCTTTCTGCGGTTACGCTCCGACTATGGAAATGGATTATAGTCGCTTTATTTCATCCACCTCCTATGGATGTTTACCGCATTGTTGCTTGGTTAGGTTGGGTGCTTAATTTACTTATTGCGGAATATATTATAAGCAAAAAAAAGCCCGACAAGCAGTAACTGTCGGGCTTTGAGATAAGTATGATAGTTAGTGCTTTACAGCCTTTTTCGTCATTTGAGAATTGCCCATGGTAAATCGTACAAAGTACACACCAGAAGGATAGTTGCTTATGTCAATGATATTGGAATATCGTTTGGCAGATTTAATACTTTCAGTTTCGTTAAGTATCTTTCCTGTTGCATCCGTTAGCATAACTTTTAGGGTACCAAATAGCTGATTATCTATAGTGTAATTGATTTGGTCTGAAGTTGGTATTGGATAAAGATCCAGTGTGCCCCAATTACTAAGCTCATTGATGCTATTTGTATTTACCGGCACTGTTACATTTATACTAAAGCTACTGTCAACCCCTCCGCAATCGTTATACGCGGTAAGTGTAATGGTGTATGATCCAGACGTATCGTAGAAATGATACGGATTTTCTTCTGTAGATGTGGCACCATCCCCAAAATCCCAACGAAGGCTATCCGCTCGAAGTGATAGGTTGGTGAATACAACAGAATCAAGATACGTTTTTACTTTAAAGGCAGCATATGCTCGTGGTTTTAGTGAAATGGTAATGTCTTCAAAATCGGTACACCCTTTGTCGCTATATATTGTTACAGAATACTTGGTTTGTTGTGTTGGTTTTATGGTTAAAGACTGTGTAGTGTCGCCTGTATTCCAAGCGTATTTGGAGCCTCCATAAGCTGAAATAGTAAATTCGGTTTCTTCGCAAATAGTTGTGTCATTATCTATAGATCCAGTTGGAGGCAAATAGCGATCAACAAATACAGTATCATAGAAATTGCAACCATTAGTGCCTGTGGCTATAAGCGTTACGTTGCCAGCAGCCAACACTTGTCGATTTATAGATTTTGTTGTGGCACCTGTACTCCATAGGTAGCTTGATGCGTCTCCACCAGCGGTAAGTGTAACAAACTGAGTGAAGCAAGCACCCGTATCTTTCATTGGTGTAAGAACCGGTGCTTGTTTTACCACTATTTGCACAGAGTCTATTGCAGCACAACCCATGCTATCCAAGCCGCTCACATAGTATTTTTTGTCTACAGTCGTTTTGATGGTGTAATTTGCCGTACTTGGTCCATTTAACCATTGGTAATTTGATAATCCCCCAGCCATTAGTGTTACAGACTCATTTTGGCAAATAGTAGTATCCGGTCTTGCATTTATATTTGGTAT
>JBEAPG010000143.1:0-5554 GCA_041164545.1 Bacteroidota bacterium | reverse complement strand
ATTATTAACTTTACAGTACAATGTTATTGCGAATCACATATATCACTTTATTAATGCTTTCTTTTTCTGCATTATCCTTCGCAGGTGATGATGATAAAAAGGGCAATGGAAAAACTGAAAAACCAAAAGTTGTTAAAAAGGATACTATTCTTGAGGTTGATGTAAATAAAGCTGCGAGTGACGACACACTCGTATTCGAAGATTGGGAAAAACCCAAAACTAGCTCAAAGGATAATTACTATACATTCGAAACAGAGCCACAAAACATAACTTCATTTCCTTCAGAGAATCAAGAAGACACGGTAAGCAGAGCTACAGAACCAATTTTTGAACAGTCTAATGCTAGCATTCGTATATACCCTAACCCAACTGCACATACCTTATATTTTGATACGCCAATAGAATTGAAAACTGTTCAAATATTAAACCTACGAGGTGAAATTCAGAATGTAAAAATACAACCACAAAGCATAGATGTATCTAACTTACCACAAGGAACTTACTTAATTCAACTTATATTTACAGACCGAATCGAATCAAGGAAGTTCATTAAAAGCTAACCTTACGTTTAACCTTTAAAAAAAACAAAGCTATGTTGAAAGCCGTAATTATCGATGATGAAAGAAAAAGCAGAGAGAACCTTGAGTTGCTATTGCAATCTTTCGTAGAAAATGTATCCATTGTTGGCACTGCAGATGGTGTTTTTACCGGAATTAAAACCATAAATGAATCGGAACCGGACGTTGTGTTTTTGGATATTCACTTGGCGAATGGCGACGGCTTTCAAGTACTTGATGGTATAAAAAACAAGAGACAAAATATCATTTTTGTTACAGGTCACGAAGAGCACGCTGTAAAAGCATTTCGATCAGAAGCCATTGATTATCTGCTAAAACCAGTGAGCATAGATCAACTTCAAGATGCAGTAGAAAGAGTAAGGATAAAAACACAAACAGAACCTAAATCAGACCATGGTACCATAGCTTTATCCACTAGTAAAGGTATACAGTTTTTAAAAACAAATGACATTTTGTACTGCAAAGGAGATGGTGCTTATACCTACTTCTTCCTTAAAAATGGGGAGCGTATTACAACTTCCAAAAACCTAAAGGAATACGAGCAAAAATTAAGCGAATTCAATTTCTTTAGATCACACAAATCCTATCTTATCAACTTGTCTGAGATTAAGACCTACATTCGTGGAGAAAGTAGCCATGCGGTAATGACCAACGGCGATAATGTGGGTGTATCTAAAAGACGTAAAGACGAGTTTTTGGCAGCTTTGGGAAGTGCATAAGGTTTTTTCAATATGCATAGCTATCCTTTTTTGCTTGCTTTTCTCAAAACAAGCAAAAAGCCAGGACGACATTCGTTTTCACAATATTACAGTGAAAGATGGCCTATCCATGGGCACAATAACTGCAATTACGCAAGATAAACAAGGTTTTACGTGGATTGGTACAGCCGAGGGCTTACATCGTTTTGATGGCATACAGTTTACCATCTATAAACACGAAGAAAACTCAACTAACTCGTTATCCGATAGCTACATTACTTGTCTTTTAGTAAAAGATAATAAAATCTATATCGGCAACCATTCCGGCAAAGTAGATGTATTAAACCTAGACAACTATGCCTTTTCAACATTTGCAATTAATACAATCTCACCCGGATTTGACTTACCTATTCTATCTTTATGCAATTACAACGGTAAAGTAGTAGCCAGCACAGCTGGCGGAGGATTATGGCAAATTCAAAAAACGATATCACCATTAAAAACAACGAATAGAAGTGGAAGTCAACAACTCATTTCTACTTCTAATAATGCATATTTTATTTTGGATAGAGACAGCCTATTTTCGCTTGATAATCTACAACTTAAGTATACTTTTTCCATTTCCAATGCACACATTACGACCATCTGTTATTTCCAGAATGGTTATCTCATTGGCACCAATAGGGGATTAATTTTTTCGAATTTAGATTTTGAAAACGTACAAAATATTGCACTTCCACCAAAAAGAAGGCGTATAAATCAAATCACATCTGTTGTGGCAAGAAATAATGTAGCTTGGGTCGGTACGCTTGGTGGTATTCTCAAAGTACATAATGGCACCGTTACTCATCTACAAACGGAAAGCACAAATCCATATTCGTTGATAAACAACCAATTAACGTCCATTTACCTAGATAGAAACAACGTACTTTGGGCTGGAACCATTTCAGGTTTAAGTATTTTTGCACCAGAACTTAAAAAATTCGGGCTCCTTCAGCAGTTTAATTTCAACGGAAAAACATACAACAATAATGTCTATTGCACGTACGAAGACAAACAAGGCTCAATCTGGCTAGGAACACTTTCATCTGGTCTAATTAAATTGAATAAAGACCACCAAATCGATAAAATATATGAATCGATCCAAACTGGGCAGAACGAGACAAAAGCTGTACGATGCTTACTACAAGACTCGGATAACCAATTTTGGGTGGGTACAAGAGATGAAGGTCTTTTTATTTTTAACCCATTGACAGAAGCATTTTCTCCCATAGCAAATAGTAGTAATGGGAAAATAGGTAGCAATACGATACGTTGTGTCTTTGAAGACAGCGAGAAGGTAATTTGGATTGGTGCCCAAGACGGACTTTACAAATATGAGAAAACAACCAACACCTATATTCATTACGAGGCAGATTCTAATTCAATAAACAATTCCATTTATCAAATCACAGAGAATCCTACTACTGGCGATTTAATCATTGCATCTTTCAGAGGAGGACTTCAATTTTTCAACAAACAGAACGGAAGCTTCACAAAACTTCAGTATAATCCAGACAACAATAACTCTTTGAGTAACAACAATGTTATGTGCCTAAGCTGGATTGATAAACAAGAATTATTGATTGGCACTTATGGCGGAGGGTTAAATATATATAATCTTCAATCCGGCCAATTCACACATATAACAGAAGAGGATGGTCTTATAAATAATGCAGTATATGGCATCTGTACGCAAGGGGATAGTGTTTGTTGGCTGTCGACCAACAATGGTTTGGTACGATACGATTTAAAGAAAAAGACATTTAAAAACTTTAAACCGGAGCACTACCTACAAAGCACAGAATATAATGAAGGAGCCTTTTTGAAAGCCTCCAACGGACTAATGTATTTTGGCGGTGTGAACGGACTGAATTACTTCAATCCTACTAGTATTCCATATGAACGAAGTCCTGTTCCGATCTACTTTACTGATATCAGAGGCATTTTTACGAATAACAGGCCAAATGAATACATTTTAGATTATTTGGAGTCCCGTCTAGAAATTGATTTTGTTGCTCCCAACTTCTCAAATCCTAAAGGAATTAGGTACAGTTATAAACTTAGTGGCTTTGATAATGATTGGGTACAAAGCATCGGCAATACAGCCGTGTATCCGCAAATAAATCCAGGAACTTATACTTTTTCGGTCACCGCTCAAGACGAATTTGGCAATTGGTCAAGTATTTCTAAAGATTTGATCATTAAAGTTCAACCTCCATTTTGGCAACGATGGTGGTTCATTCTACTATGTGCTTTGACTGTAGCTTCTCTAATCTATGCTTTATTTAGGTTTAGGACACGGGAAATTGCGCGTTCATATAAAATGCAATTGGTTGACAGTGAACTATCTGCATTGCGAAGTCAAATGAATCCGCACTTTATTTTCAACTCATTAAACAGTATTCAATATTACATCTTAAAAAAAGAACCAAAAGAAGCGTATACCTATTTAAGTAAATTTGCCAATCTTATGCGTAAAATACTGCAAAACAGTAGATTAAAGCAGATTTCTGTTGCCGATGAAGTGGAATGGTTAAACTTATATCTGGAGCTAGAAAAACTAAGAATGGACAATAGGCTAAACTATACCATTAAAACAATTGGTATGGAAGATACAAGTCAAATTTTTATACCTACTATGTTGTTACAACCTTTTGTAGAAAACAGCATTGTACATGGACTATTGCCTAAAGAAGGTGAGAGAACACTAGACATTGCATTGGTAAAAGACCAAAGTAAATTGAAGTGTACCATACAAGACAATGGGATAGGTAGAAAAGCGAGCGAAGAAATAAATAAGCAACGGACGAGTAAGCATAAATCCTCAGGATTGGAACTTACCAAAAAACGAATTCAAATGCTAAGCAATGGGAAGTCCGATTTTGATGTTGAAATTCAAGATTTGGAAGAAAATGGACTTGGTGTTGGAACTCGAGTAATTATTTTTCTACCCATATTTACTGAAACACAGTAAATACAACCCAACTGCACAGATATGCAAGCGCCGTCATATATACAAATTGTATAGTGGGCCACTTCCAAGACTGAGTTTCTTTATAAACCACCGCCAACGTGCTCATGCACTGCATTGCGAAGGCATAAAATATCATTAACGATAAAACAACACCTATACTATAAACTGGCTCCCCAGTACTCAGCATATCCTTATTCATTTTTTCTCGGATCTGTTCGAAATTTTCTTCATCTCCCACACTGTAAATCGTACTCATAGTACCAACAAACACTTCACGTGCTGCAAACGAAGTAATCAACGCGATACCAATTTTCCAATTAAATCCAATCGGCTTAATAACCGGCTCTATCACTTTACCAAAATGGCCTGCGTAACTAGCTTCAAGGCTTTCAGTTTCTTGTATTGCAAAGGTGGAATTACTTGAAGGACCATAACTGGCAAGTGCCCATAAAATAATAGAAACAATCAGGATCACTTTACCCGCCTCAGTTACAAAGCTCAATGATTTTTGCCAGCACGTAATACCAATATTTTTCCATCTTGGTGTATGGTAAACAGGTAATTCCATAATAAAATAAGAGGGCAAATCATGCTTGATTATCCACTTAAAAACTAAAGCAGCAAGCAGAGCCGCAACAGTGCCCAACACATACATTGCCAATAGAACCAAAGCCTGCAAATTCATAAAACCAAGAATCATTTTGCTAGGAATTGCCATCGAAATAAGGAGTGTATACACTGGTAATCTTGCCGAGCAGCTCATAAGTGGAGTAACCATTATTGTAATTAACCTATCCTTCCAGTTCTCGATGTTTCTCGTACTCATAATTGCGGGTATCGCGCAAGCCGCACCACTGAGTAGCGGAACAACACTTTTGCCGCTCAATCCCAAGCCTCTAAGCATTTTATCCATAATAAAACTTACACGGGCCATATAGCCCGTATCTTCGAGTAAACCCATAAAGAAAAATAGGATTGCAATCTGCGGAACAAACACAACAACACCTGCTATTCCCGCTATTATTCCGTTGATAAACAACTTCTTTACCCAACCACTAGGAAGTACATCCGTTAAAAATTCACTTAAAAATGAAAAGCCTGACTCAATCCAATTCATTGGATATTCTGCAAGCATAAATACACTTTGAAATATGAGAAATAATACGGTAAGAAAAAACACATACCCAATAATTGGGTGTGTTGCTATTTTATCAATTTTTCCAGTTATTAGCTCATGTTTAGTTCTTATCGTGGTGGTTTTT
>JBEAPG010000142.1:0-5571 GCA_041164545.1 Bacteroidota bacterium | reverse complement strand
CATTAGAAAATGACTTTCGATTTTTAAGCTACGGAGATAGTAGTTTGCTGTTTGTAGAATAAACGTATTTTTGCTCTGTTGGAAACGGAGAAAGGTAAAGTAGGAAAGGCCTATTAACTTTTAACCAATAACTAATAACTATCAACTAATCAAATGGGGGATTAGCTCAGTTGGCTAGAGCGTTTGACTGGCAGTCAAAAGGCCACCGGTTCGAATCCGGTATTCTCCACGACAAAAGAGCCTATTTGGCTCTTTTTTATTTTGAGGCTATTAAGGTTTAATAAACTACCACTATTTACAATTTTATCACTGCTGCTTACAAAGGGCCGTATGTGCAGCGTGAATCATTCACCGCAAAAACAACCCCCTTTATCAAATTTAATTTTATAAAAATCAATATGAAGGCATTGTTGTTCTATCAATTATGACTTTTGGAATACATGATTTGGCGTTTAAAGCTCCGGCACTTTACTTGCCTATTCAAGATTTGGCAGAGGCCAGAGGTATAGAGGCGGATAAGCTAAGATTTGGTCTTGGATTGCAGAATATGTCGGTCTGCGACGCCAATGAAGATGTGGTAAGTCTAGCGGCTGCTTCAGTGATACAATTGCTCAGACAAAACCCTGAAATCAAACCAAGTGAAATTGGCAGAATTTATGTAGGTACAGAAAGCAGCATAGATGGTGCTAAACCTATAGCAACTTATGTTCATCATTTGGTTGCTGAATATTTTGAAAATAATGGTGTAAGTGCTAAAGAATTAATGCATTGTGACGTAGTGGATATGACGTTTGCTTGTATAGGTGCGGTAGATGCTATGCATAATTCTCTAGCCTGGCTCAAATCAGAACCCGATAAAGTAGCCATTGTTGTATCTGCAGATATTGCCAATTACGACCTTGGTTCGAGTGGTGAGTATACGCAAGGAGCGGGTGCAATTGCGGTATTGCTAAAAGAAAATCCTGATCTTCTTGTGATAGGAGATAAGTGGGGCGTGGCTACTAAAAGTGAACACGATTTCTTTAAACCTATTCGACTTAAAGTAGAGGAGGAGGAAATAGTTTCTATACACGATGAAAAACCAATCTTTGATGGTCAGTTTTCTAATACTACCTATCAAAATAGGATAACAGAAGCTTGGAAACACTTTTCTACTGACAACCATTTTTCAGATTATTCTAATTTAGTTTTTCATTTACCATATGCTTTTCACGGTCGTAGAATTATAACCTCTTTGCTTATTGATGATCTCAAAACAACCAATCAACTAGCCTCTTTTGCTCAAGATTTGGATAGTAATTCTACTGATTTTATAAAACTCTTTTCTAAAACAGACTATTACAAGCATTGGGTGAAGCAGCACGTTGCTGCAGGCGAAAAACTCTCTTCAGAAATGGGTAATCTGTACACCGCATCTATTTTTCTATGCCTTATGAGTAGCTTGATGTATGGTGAAATAAGTGAAGGGGATAAATTCTTGTTTTTTGCATATGGAAGTGGATCCAAAGCAAAAGTTTTTGAAGGGCAGATTTCTGCTGATTATGCAAAAAAAATAAACCAATGGAATGTAGAGGAGCAGCTGAAATGGAGAAGACAAATAAACTTTGAAACATATTTGCAACTAAGAAATAATCAAGTTGCGTCTCCAATAAGTGACATCAACAATATCACTCAAACAGCAAGTGGAATAACTGAAACAAATAAATTTGAGCGAACATATTCGCTTAATGTATAACTTGCGCCGCAATGGCTAATCAAGCACCAGAGCGTTTTGTTATAAAAAACGACTTTTTAGAAGTAGAAATTAAGAAACTAGGGGCGGAGCTTTGTTCAGTTAAAGATAAACAGGGTACAGAATTTATTTGGCAGGCAGAGGAAGTTTGGCCAAGACATGCTCCCAATTTATTTCCTGTAATTGGAAGTATGCTAGACTTGGAATATGTTTGTGAAGGAAAGACATATTCCATGCCTCACCACGGCTTTGCTCGTAATTTGGATTTTGATATGGTTCACCAAAGCGAGCACTCTATAGCTTTATTGCTCCAACAATCAGAAGAAACTCTGAAATACTACCCTTTTCATTTTACGTTATTAATTAGCTACACTTTGAGTGAAAACTCGCTTAAACAAACCTTTAGGGTAATCAATACTTCGGATAATCGTATGCCCGTTTCTTTTGGGGGACACCCGGCTTTTAATGCGAAACCAATTCAGGATTTCGATGTGCTTTTTAGTGAGAATGAAAATCGAAAGTCTAATAGATTGGAAGGTCCATATGTCTTGGACGTCGAGTTAGATCTTATTCAAAACCAAAAAATCAGTCTTGACAAAAATACATTTGACAACGACGCTTTGATTTTTCAGGGCCTTAATTCTAAAGTGGTTACCTTGGCAAATAAAACAAGTAATTATAGTGTAGAGGTGGATATCAGTGAGTTTCCTTATCTAGGTATTTGGGCTAAACCGGGTGCTGATTATGTGTGCATAGAGCCTTGGCAAGGACTTGCGGACTTTGTTTCTCACGATAAGAAAATTGAAAACAAAAAGGGAATTATTTGGGTTGAAAAATCCAAAGAAATATCCAAATCATTCACAATGACTTTTACCAACTAAGTTTATGAGCATATTAACTTCAGAGGCACGTATTCGATTTCAAGATTGCGATCCATTTCAACATTTAAACAATGCACGATATATTGATTACTTTTTAAATTCGCGTGGTGATCAAATTTGGGAACATTACAAAATCGATATATACGGCAGCCAAGGCTTTAGTTGGGTAGTTGGAAGTAATCAAATTGCGTACTTCAAACCGGCCTTGCTCAACGAAAAAATCTACATAGAAACACAAGTGATAGCATTTTCTGAGCGATTTATTAAGGTGGAAATGAGGATGTATGCTTCCAAAGATAAAACGCTTAAAGCTTTATTGTGGGTAGATTCTATTCCTATTAATCTAAAAACAATGCGTCTTGATTCGCACTCGCCTCAACTTATGGAAGTTTTTACGAAAGCAGTTATACCTGTAGATGAAGCAATTTTCGAAGATCGAAAAAAAGCAATTTTAACTGCACAAAGGGCTAATTAATCTTATCGTAATTATTAGCATTTGAGGGATCCAATAATCGCAGCAATTCAATAGCTCTATTTTTCATTCCAGGCTCAGCTTGCTTAAATATATTGATCAGTTCATCGCGTTTGGTATTGAAAAATATTTTGAATATAACAGCATTGGGTTGAACCTGTTGTATTGTTCTTATTTTCTCCAAGGCTTCATAGATCTCCTTTCTAGAGCCTGGTGCATCATCTTTAAAATTATCCATCCCTTTCATATGAAATTGATAATAGGCATAACGAATGGGTTTGAATTGCTCGTTAAGCAAATTGTCGATGATATAATACTTGTTTCTATTTCCTCTTCCATCACTCGGTTTCCAACCCGCGTCATTTTGCGCTAAATTTCTGATTTGTAGTGCCTTGTTGTAATATTGTGTTCCGCCTTCTGGATAAAAAGAATCAAAATCGATACCAATTATAATATTAGCATAAAAAGCGAGCAATGTAGTAAGCTGGTTTACGTTTGCGTTATCTTGATACTCTAATGCTTGAAATTGGGCATATTGGAAATACCATTCTTGGTCCAAGTGGTTAAACATTGGAGTGTTATACGTAGTCCCATAAATAGGCCGACTGGAAGTAATATTTACATCCGCAGAAAATTGATCGATATTAAAGCTTGTTATATTTATTACGAAACTGCAATTGATTTTTTCTTGAGGTAAAATTTTATCACTAATCCACTTACGTTGGTTTATAAATTGGGTGATAGCATTTTCTAAATCAGTAAAAATTTCCTTATTCGAAATTTGAATATTATCTGCTCTCACCTGTACATTACAAAATAAGTCCTGCGCATGTAAGGTGTATTGCGAAAATGCGAATAAAAAGATTAGTAGTTTTCTCATAAATAAGTTTCAAGTAGATTTATTATATCTACGGCCACTTCTGTTTTAGGCTTGGTGTCAAATGTAAGACTTTTACCACTTCGTTCTATAATAGTAATTTTATTGGTGTCTTTTCCAAAACCAGCACCTTTGTCATTCATTGAGTTAAGAACGATAAAATCTAGGTTTTTCTTTTCTAGCTTTATCAATGCATTGTCATATTCGTTTTGAGTTTCCAAGGCAAATCCTACAAGCACCTGTGTCTGCGATTTAATCTGGCCAAGACTTTTTAACACATCTACTGTTTTTACTAAAGGCAGCATAAATTCAGTATCTGTTTTCTTTATTTTTTGATCAGCTCTATTTGCGGGTTTATAGTCGGCTACTGCTGCGCTTAGTATGGCTGCATCACACGTTTTAAAGATTGCACTACACGTTTGCATCATATCATCTGCGCTTTCAATGCGATGCAGATTGACTCTGGCAGAAACCGTTTCCGATGATGCTGGTCCGAGAACCAATTCAACATCTGCACCTCGCAAACTTAATTCGTTCGCTATTGCAATTCCCATTTTGCCGCTGCTGTAGTTGCCAATAAAACGTACAGGATCTAACTTTTCATAAGTTGGGCCTGCATTTACTAATACTTTTTTTCCGTTAAGTCGATTTCTTTTGGCGAAGTAATTCTCTACAATTGATACAATTCCTTCGGGTTCACACATTCTGCCTTTACCTATCAAACCACTTGCTAGTTCTCCAGTTCCCACAGGTAATTCGATATTTCCATAACCTATCAATTTCGAAATATTGTCCGCGCTCGTTTTATGAAGATGCATATCTAAATCCATAGCAGGGGCAAAGAATACTTGACAATCAGCAGAAAGATACGTGGCTAAAAGTAAATTGTCACAATATCCTGCAGCCATTTTAGCGAGCGTATTAGCTGTTGCTGGTGCAATTATGAATAAGTCAGCCCACTTGCCTAATTCTACGTGGTTTGTCCATTCGCCAGTATCGGCAGAGTGAAACTTAGAATATACAGGATTTCGAGATAAAGTGCTTAAGGTTAGAGGTGTAACAAAGTTTAAAGCCTCGGGAGTGCAAACTACCTTCACTTCGGCTCCTTGTTTTACCAAAAGCCTTACCAATATTGCAGTTTTATACGCTGCAATTCCTCCGGTAATACCCAGAAGTATCTTTTTATTATTTAGATTCTTCGTTTGCAGGATTTCTATAATATACTTTGCCGTGTAAGAATTCCTCAATCGCCACTATAGTTGGCTTCGGAAGGCTTTCGTAATATTTAGAAATTTCTATCTGCTCACGATTTTCGAAAATTTCCTCTAAATTATCGTGCTCAGAAGCGAACTCATCTAATTTATTAACAAGCTCCTCTTTCATTGCGGCAGATATTTGATTAGCTCTTTTTGAGATAATAGCTACAGACTCATAAAGGTTACCTGTTTTTTGACTAATGATAGTTGTGTCTCTGGTAATCGTTGAGCCTGGAATTTCAAATTCGTTATTGTTCATATCTATATTTATATAAATGTTTTAATGGATTATTGTAAATCTGCTTTGAGTATACTAAGTTCTTCGTTTGATTTTTCCTTTATTTTGGCAACAT
>JBEAPG010000141.1:0-5586 GCA_041164545.1 Bacteroidota bacterium | reverse complement strand
CCTTCTTTACACCATTATCATCCCAATGCACAGTGCCATGAACCGTTCTGTTCTTATTTCCTGTTCCTCCGATTAGTTCCATTATATCAATTTCACCGCATTTAGGCCATCCTACAGTGTTTATATTATCTCCTAGCATCCAAAGTGCGGGCCATAATCCTTGCCCCTTAGGCAGAGCAGCTCTAATATCTATCCTTCCGTATTGAAACGATTGCTTTCCTTGCGTAGTAAGCCGAGAAGAGGTGTAGTCACTACTGAAAACAGGCTGTCTTTTTGCGGTAATTGTAAGTACACCATCATTTACTTTGGTATTTTCACTTAGATAATATTGCAATTCATTATTGCCCCATCCGCCATTGCCTGTACCTTGTTCATAATTCCAATCCGCAGTATTTAGTGAAGTTCCAATAAACTCATCTGACCATACAAGTTTGTAATTAGTATAACTACTAGGTGATGTATAACCCTTTGTAGGAATAGTACTTATGGTATCAGATGCGAAAACAATAGTTACATTTTCAGACTTTTCTATATATGCTGCTTGAGAGGCGTGCGCCCTGATTTTAATAGTGAATGTTCCGCTCTCATTATATGTATGTGTAGCCTTGCCTGTTAAGTTAGATTCCTTTACGTCTCCTGTGTAATCGGAGAAAATTATGGTATAATAACTAGCATTGTTGGCTTTAGCCTCTACGGTAACCAATCCTTCCACTTGGTTAGATACATTCAAAGTGTAGGTCAAATCAGTCGGCAATGTTAATTCTGGTGTTTCCTGCTTATCACTGCAAGCCAAAACAAATAAACCTAGTATATATATGTATTTCATTTTTGTTCAAAAATTTGAAACCGAAAATCTTTGCGACATCAAAAATAAACTACTAATTGTAAAATTCACCACAAGTAGTTTGAAAATGGAATAACTTGACACAAATGAAATAATATGGTTCTGAAAGAGTAGAATTAAATCAAAAATAAAATTGGGTTCATTTCTAGTATAAACCAGCAGTTTATTTCAATTAAAATTGTTGAATTAAAGTCTAATGACTGCGCAGTATTTATTGAACTAAAAGTCCTGAATATCAACGCACAAATTTATCAGAGTAGCACAATTATTATATGGTCGTAATTATAGAACTCACTATAGAGATTTGAAATCTGAATTGTGCGAAAAAAGATTAAATTATAGTATTTTTTACTTTAAGTCGAAATAGTTAGAAAATTTAACTTTATATTAGCGGCAACTTTATTTTAATTTATAAAAAAAACATGAAAAAAATTTACTTATTACTAATGGTTTCTCTGACTGTAAATTTTGCTTTTGGGCAAATAGCAGGTACATGGAAATTAGCTCCTCAAGCGCAAGCGTTGGCTGTAGGTCCAGCAAAAGGAGATTTTAGCTGGTGGTCTAATAGCGCAGGCGATTTGACTACAAGAGCTTGTTTATTTGATGATCAATATGTTTTCAATGCAGATGGTTCATTTCAGAACGTTTTAGGTTCTGAGACTTGGATAGAGCCTTGGCAAGGAAAAACTCCAGAAGGATGTGATGCGCCAGTTGCTCCACATGATGGTTCTGCTATTGCATCTTGGTCTTATGATGCGTCTGCTCAAACAATAACTTTGACAGGTAAAGGTGCCTTCTTAGGATTAGCCAAAGTAACTGATGGCGGTGAAATTACAGATCCTAATAATGCTCCAGCATCTATCACATATCCAGTAGAACTATCTTCTGATGGTAAAACAATGACTATCGATATCGATTTTGGTGGTGGATTCTGGCACTTTGTTTTTGCTAAAGAAGTAGAAAAAGTAGAAGCAGATGTTAGAGGTAAATGGCAATTAGCTCCTATAGAAAAGGCGCTGGCTGTTGGTCCTTCAAAAGGCGATTTTAGCTGGTGGTCAAACAATGCTGCTGATTTAACTACAAGAGCTTGTCTATTTGATGATAAATACATTTTTAATGCTGATGGATCATTTGAAAATGAATTAGGTTCAGAAACTTGGGTAGAGCCATGGCAAGGAAACACTCCAGAAGGATGTGCTTCACCAGTAGCTCCTCATGATGGTTCTGCTATTGCTTCTTGGTCTTTCGACAAATCTGCTGGTACAGTTACTTTAACAGGTAAAGGTGCCTTCTTAGGCTTGGCTAAAGTAACAGATGGTGGTGAGATTACAAATCCAAATGATGCTCCAGCTTCAGTTACATATCCTGTAGTTTTCTCTGACGACAGTGATACAATGACTATTGATATTGACTTTGGTGGTGGGTTCTGGCACTTTGTTCTTCTAAAAGTAGAAGGAGTAAGTACTGGTAACGTTAAAGCGTTCGATGCTAACTTATTTAAAGTTTATCCTAACCCAGCTTCAACTGAAATTACTATCAATTCTACAGACAATCTTACTAAAGTTTCTATTTACGATGTAACAGGTAAAGAAGTTTATACTTCATCTGACGTAAGCACAAACCAAAAAGTTGATGTATCTTCATTTACAAGAGGAATGTACACAGTAGAAGTAATTACTGACAACAAAAAGTCTGTTAAGAAATTGATTATTAACTAATTAATTCTCTTATTGAAAATATATTTTTCAAAGAAAGATTCTCACACCGAGGATCTTTCTTTGGATATATACAGTTGATATTTAATTAGTTGATTCTATTTTTTTGCGTAAACCAATAAACTAAATAACTGAATATGAATAAAAAAATAAAACATTTTTACCACTTTATAGCTGCCTCTTTACTGGCTTTTATGGTTATTCCATTATCGCTAAGTGCACAAGTAGGTGTAGTTAAAGGAACGGTAGTAGATTCCAAGACACAAGAAGGAATAATCGGTGCAATTATAAAAGTTGCCGGAACAAATACAGGGGCGATAACGGATGAAAACGGAGAGTTTTCAATTGCAAATCAAAAAGTACCTGTTGATTTGGAGATAAGTTATATCGGTTATGAAAAACAACTTATTTCTGTAAAAACGCTTACTCCTATTCGAGTATTTCTTGAAGAAATGACCAATGAGTTTGATGAACTTTTGGTTGTAGGATACGGAAGACAAAAAAAGAAAGTTTCTACAGGATCAGTTGGAAAATTAGAAGCTAAACAACTAGAAGGTATTGCCTTGCCAGATGTTTCCTCTACTATGGAAGGACAAATGGCCGGAGTAATTGTAAATGAATCAAGCGGTCAACCAGGATCAAGCAAAACGCTCTTGATTAGAGGTGTTAGTACGAATGGTGACAATACGCCTCTATTTATTGTAGACGGAGTACAGGTTGGAAACATTGACAATATAAACCCAAGTGATGTTGAATCGATAGATGTATTAAAAGATGCGGCATCAAGTGCCATTTATGGAGCAAGAGCAGCAAATGGCGTAGTAATTATTACTACAAAAAAAGGAACAGGAAGCGATCAAGGTGTATTTACATATTCTATGAGTTATCTAAATTCTCAACCTTGGAGATTGCCAGAAATGCTAAGTGCAGAGGATTATGTAATGCTTACCAGAGAGAAATACAGAAATGGTAATCAAGAAGTAGCATTAAATCGTATTGGATTCCCTCAGGTGGGTGATCCTTTGGATGTAAGCACAAATTGGATGGATGAAATATTTAATCCTGCATTTATGGTAAATCACAGAATTACCGCTTCGCTTAATAGTTCTTATTTATCTTTTGACTATTGGGATCAAAATGGGGTTATTGGAGGAGACAAATCCAATTACAAACGATATGCTTTTAGAGCTAATTCGACTAAAAAAATTAAAGAATACATAACGGTTGGTCATAGTTTATATTTAAACAGAACAATCAACAATAATATAGGCACTAACGATGCATTTGGTGGCATTCAAATTGATGCTTTCGCATACGACCCTATTACACCAGTTTACGATCCTACAGCTCAATTCGGATTTGCACAATCTAAATGGGTACAAAAAGAATATATAAACCCATTAAGCAGACTATATCTAATTAATGGAGACGGTAAGAGCGACCAACTATTAGGAAGCATTTACCTAGAAGTAGAGCCAATAAAAGGCTTAGTACTAAAAACTGACCTTGGGGTTGATGCAAATTGGTGGGATTTTAGATCTTTCACTCCATCATACAAACTACATCCAACAGCTCAAAATGTAACGAATGATGTATCTCAAGGCTCAGGTAACTTCCAAGGGCTACAATGGGAAAACACCGCAAACTACAGCAAGCAATTCAAAGAAAAACACAACTTTGATTTCCTTGTAGGAACAACATTCAGACAAAATCAATTTAGACAAGTCGGTGGCTCTTCATCAAATATACCGGATGATGCGGCAAGTGACCCAAATTTTCAATACCTAGACGGAGGAATAGATACACTAGATCTAACTTATGGTTCGGCAAGTGTTGACTATTACCTAATTAGTACATTTGGAAGAATACTGTACAACTACAACGAGAAATACCTCCTTACAGCTACTGTAAGAAGAGATGGTTCATATAACTTTGGAGAAAATAACCGTTTCGGTATTTTTCCTTCAGCATCTATGGGTTGGGTAGTGAACAAAGAAGAATTTTTCAAATCAAGATTTATAAACTTCTTAAAAGTAAAAGCGTCTTGGGGTATAAATGGTTCCGATAGAATTTCTCCGCTTAGCTATGTAGCAAGAGTTCAGAATGCGTTTACCTATTCATTTGGAAACAATCAAACACTTTATACGGGTACTGCACTTGCAGGACCACCAAATCCTAATGTTAAGTGGGAAGAGAGTGAGCAGATAGATGTCGGTTTTGATATGGCACTGCTAAATAACAAAATCACCATTGAAACATCTTTCTATCAAAAATCTACACGTGACCTTTTAATGGAGCAAAACATTCCGGGTTATATAGGTGCTACAAACAATCCAATCTCAAATCTTGGTGAAATAAGAAACCGTGGAGTTGAGGCTTCTATTGGTTACCAAGCCAAAATTGGAGCACTTAAAATGAATACCAGCTTTAATTATACGCATTTTAAAAATGAAGTAATAAAAGTGGCTGGTGATGCAGGTTACTTAAACGGTTGGTCTTGGCCAGTGCGTAACACACCAATCTCAAGAATGAGTGAAGGGTATGCAGTAGGACACTTTGTAGGTTATCAAAGTGATGGGATTTTCCAGACGCAAGAAGAAATTGATAATTACGTAAATGCTGACGGAGCTAAATTGCAACCTAAAGCTTTACCGGGTGATATTAAATTCAAAGATACGAATGGCGACGGCGAAATAAATACAGATGACATAGGAGACATAGGTAATCCTTGGCCAAAACATATTATGGGAATTAGCCTAAACTTTGAGTACAAAGGTTTCTACCTAAGCTCCGTATTCAATTCTCAAATCGGTCATCAAATCTATCGTACTTATGAGCGTTCTGATATTACGTTTACAAATTATCAAACATTTTGGTTAGACAGATGGACACCGGAAAATCCTTCTGCTGAATTGCCAAGATTAACTTCTGTTGATTTAAATAACAACCAACGTCCTTCTGACTTTTATGTAGAAAACGGAACATTTTTAAGACTAAGAAACCTACAACTTGGCTGGTATGTTCCAG
>JBEAPG010000140.1:0-5590 GCA_041164545.1 Bacteroidota bacterium | reverse complement strand
TCCGTTTTCGTTTCGCCAACTTAGATTCTCGGTAGTTATAAACCGCATTTTATACATATACATTCCGTTTGGTACCGTTTCGCCTTTGTATGTACCATCCCAACCTTCTTCAACGTTTATTGTATAAAATAACTGTTCTCCCCATCTATTGTAAATAATGAGCTCATATCGTTCGTAGTTTATAAGCATGGGTTTAAATACATCATTCAAGCCATCATTATTGGGTGTAAACGCAGTTGGTATATTTACAAAACTAAGGCAGCCTCCATCTATTTCAAACGCATCACTGCCCGAACAGCCAAACTCGTTGGTTACGGTAACTTTATACACTCGTTGCTCAGTAGCCTCAATGGTTTGCGTGGTTTCACCGTAAGGTTCCCACAAGTAATTCATTCCCGCATTTCCGGCATCTAGAACAAGTTTAAAATTCCCGCATAAAGTAGTGTCAGTACCTAAATCCACTTGCGGAAAATCGCTGATGGTAAATCGAACAGAATCACTGGCTGTACCACATTTGTTGCTTATTTCTACCCAATGTAAACCAGCGGTATTAAAACTATTAACATCTGAAAACGAACCGTTTGACCACACATAGTCTTCGTCATTATTCTCTTTCCCTACCGCAAATTCCGTCATCGGAATAAAGCCACAAAATACTTTATCCTCACCCAAATTTACTGTCGGCGTAGTTAATAAACCAAGCACAATACTATCGCTCGAACTGCCGCAATAGTTGCTAATGGTTACTCTGTAAACACCTTCGGTGGTGGCAGTTATTGTTGGCGATGTAGAGCCTGTATTCCAAAGATAATCAGAGGTTTCTGCTATAGTAGCATCCAATGGATAATTTATAACATTGCAAAAAACAGTATCCTTTGGCAAATGTGCTGTTGGTGAAATCACCAATTTAACATCAAATGTATCAGTGGATGAACCACATTTGTTTTCTGCCTTTAACCAATACGTTCCTGGTTGATAAAGCGTTCTGTTGGCATACGTACTATTGTCGTTCCACACATATTGCTCTTCATTATCAATGGTTTCTGCATTTATTTGAAGGTTTACCGCATTACAAAGTGTTGTATCAGCCGGCAGCATTACTTCAGGAGTATTGATAACTCCAACACGTATTGAGTCTTTTGCCGAGCCGCAGCCATTGCTCACCAATGCTTCATAAAATCCTGGATTTGTAATGAATACTGAATCTGCAATAGAAAATGAAGTTGAGTTGGTAATATCGCTAAAAAGATAAGATTCAGCATTGGCTGTTGTACCTACTTTCAGTGGTAACCCTATCGTGTTGCAAAATACTGTATCAGCAGGCAGTATAGATGTCGGAGTTTTAAGCAAATCCACGTTCATTTCTGCAGAATCTACTCCACAAGAATTGGAAATCAACACTTTATAACTTCCGGTATCCGTTATTTGAATAAAAGATGTACTATCTCCTGTATTCCACTTATACGTCTCAAAATTAAAACTATCGCCTACACTTAAAACCATCACTATATCATCGCAAAAAGTGCTATCCGTTGGTAAATTTACTTTTGGTGTTTCACGCAACCAATAGGTGACTGTATCTGTTTTGGTACCACAATTGGGAGTAGAAATTCGAACCCAATATTTGGATGCATCGTTCACTATCCTTGTTCTTGTTGTATCTCCATTATCCCAGAGATATTTCGCCATTATCGAGTCATTTTGGGCGTCAAGGTTTAGCGTAGGAAAATTATCACAATAAATTGAATCACCAGGCAAAACAGGAATTTTAGGCGAATATTCAAGCTTGAAGTGAATGGTATCACTTACTGTATCGCACCCATATGTAGCTCTTACCCAAAGTGTTCCGGTATCTTGTATGATTTGATATTGATTTTTACTGCCATTGCTCCATAGTATATCTGCTCCTATATTTTGGGCGTTTAAAATTTCAAATACATTATCGCATTCTACAATTGTATCTTGCAGCGAAAGCGAAATGAGATCGGTATAAAGTGTATCGCGAAACTTGGAAACAAAACCAGTCCAGAAAAAACCAGTAGATGACGAGCTTTTTGACTCTTTGTAGACTCCTGAAGTCGTTGGATAATCGGAAGAGCTTGTAAATCCACCGTACAAAATGTTTGTGTAGCAACTTATTCTTTTCAACTTATTCGCCCCAGGAACTTCATAATTACTTCCGCCATAATACGTTCCATACAGCAATTTCTCTCCTTTGTAATCTAATTTTGTAATAGTAGCAGCTGTGTTCCACCAGGTAGATCCTACACTGCTTGGATTGCTGGTCATAAGCGCATCGGAAGTTACAGGAAAGTTATTCGACCTTGTAATTCCGCAAACAATGGCTTCTTCCCTTACATTGGCTGCCACTCGCACATTCGAGTTATAGATAAAGCCCGAATAATATAACTCGTCTCCGCTCCCACCAATGTACGTAGAATACACCACGTTTTGTCCCAATGCATTGAATTTGACTAAAATAACATCTGCTCCACCCCCACTTTGCTTTTGATATGCTTTGGAAGTAGTATAAAAATTACTTGAGCGCGTTATACCTGCTACATAGGCTTCGTCTTTATCATTTACGTACACGCCTTCAAACCAATCCTCTGCAGATCCTCCCATCATTTTGGAATAATGCATAGACCTGCCATCGGGTTTGAACTTACATATAAAACCATCGTGAGACCCTAATACATTATAATTGAAAATAGATGAGCCCGCCGTAACAGGAAAATTACCTGAGGCCGTTTTTCCTACAATGTATATATCTTTATTGGGACTTAATGCCACTTCGTAAATAGCGTCAGCCTCATAACCACCGACATACGTTGAAAATATCAAGCCAGTACCATCGGGTTTCATTTTGGTTAAAAAACCATCACCTCCCGTCCAATAGCTTCCTCCAGATCCATTTCCAGCGTAAGTAGATTGAAAACAATTGGCGGTAACAGGAAAATCACTTGACCTTGTTTCGCCTGCGATGTAAATATTATTGGAATCATCCAGACACATAGAATGGATTAAATCCGATCCATTCCCTCCCAAAAAAGTAGAAAAGACCAAAGAGTCTCCATTTTCACTAAACTTGGTAACAAAGCCAAGATATTGATAAAAACCGCCTGTATAAATAGTAGCATTTCGATTAAAAGCTCCGGGTGTTGTAGGAAAATCTGTACTCCAAGTAAAACCAGAAACCACGGGTTGCTGCTGCTGATTAACTGTGAGGGTGAAACAATATTCATAACTTGACCCGCCGAGATAACTAAACCAAATTATACTATCGCCCGCAGGGGCCATTTTACAAACGAAGGCATCGTAATAACCATTGGTAGATGTATCATACGATAAAGCTATTCCTGGAAACCTGTCATTGGTAATCCCAGTAATGTAAACATTATCATCGTCATCTATATCCAAATCATACACGGAGGTATATGCCCAACTAAAACCGTTGTTTCCATTACCATAAAAATAAGTACTCCAATCTACGTGTATTGGATCTAATACAATGGTTTCATTTATCTCTTCAGAAATTCCGGAAAAGGATAAAATATTATTATCGACTTGGTAACTGATATTGACCACTTCGCCACTTTGTTCAATGTATGAAAATGGGATATCTTCCGAGATTGAACCCCACTTGGTATCGTATTCCAACTTTCCTTGTGCAGTTACATTCAGATTTTCTATGCCATTGTATTGAAGTTGAATATCACTCAACTTAGCACCTGCGTGAAGTATAAAATCATACTTAAGTTCTCCCTTTGCAGACCTGTAGAAAACCAAATCAATGTTTGAGTAGATATTTTTGTAGCAAATTTTATCTGTTGTCGTTTTAGAAATTCGTTTGCCATTTATGTCAAAGTAACTAACATTGGCATGGTTAACTACATCACTTCCAACAATTTGCGTTTGCAAAGCATTTTTAAGCTCAATTTCCCAAACTACATAATCGAATAACATTGGTTCTTCAATTTTTTGCGGATTGAATGCTCTCACTACCTTTCGTAATCCAAATACAATCTTGTCGGAATAAAAATCAACACACGCATTTGAGCTATTAAACCGATATTGAAATTCTTCAGAATATTGGCCATTGTTCTTTTCAAATTGAATATTCTGATTGCCAAGGTTGGAGAGAAGATTTTGTTGTATTTGGTCTTTTTTTGATTTTAATTCTACATCCGTCTTATTTTTGGCAACTGAAATTGTGCAAACAATAAGAAAACTAAGCCAAAAAATAATAAACCGATTCATTTGAATACGTCAAATATAATAGAAGAAACAGCGCGCTTGGCTAGGTTTAGTTCAGAATCGTTTAAAAGTTATGTTATTTTATTTCTCTTTTTCTTTCTTTTTGTCTTCCTCCCTTACGCAAACGAAAAACCAAGAGGCATACATCAATGGGCGCAATCCGACAGATTAGCTATAGCCGAACGATTTATTGAAGGACGAAGTATAATAGATCCAGCAACGCTCTCTATGAAATCGGATGACGGAAAAGTAGGAGTTGAGTTTTCTGGTTTTCAGTATCTCATTGCTCAGCCTTTTAAATGGGGTTTAAATCACGATTATCTTCCTTTTGTTTATCGTTTTATCATCTTCATTTCATTCTTTACGACGCTGTTTATCCTGACATTTGGTTTGTTGAAAGACGAAGCTTTTTGGTTTAAAAATGCCATATTTATTGGTATTTTTAGTTCGCCAATCTTGCTTTATTATGGCTATAATTTTTTACCAGACATACTTGCGTTATCTCTGGTATTAATCTGCTTATACTTAATGCATCTCAATTTTGAAAAATGTATTTATTACATATTGATAATAAGCGGATTATCGTTATTTATAAAGACTTCATCAGGCATATATTTTATTTCTTTTTTTGCTGTATACTTCTTTAGAAATTTTAGAAAATGGAATAAGAAACTGTCATTCCTTTTACTCTTATTTGTGCTAATTAGCAGTGGTGTTGCCGGGTATGATTATGTACTTGTAAGTTTACGGAATAAAGCACTCTATTCTTACGTGTTCTTAAGTGGAACTATGCTCGCCAATTCTTGGGCTCAGTTTTGGGAAATATTCACTACCGCTCGACGTTTTTTAATGGAGTATTTTAATGGTGCTCAATGGTTTGTGCTTAGCATCATACTTATATATAATCTAGCTAATGCCGAACGTTGGTTAAAAAAGTCAAACTACATTCTTTTGTCTATTTTTGTCCTTCTTGGGTTGAGTTCCATTATTGTATTATTTGGCGTGCAATACAAGGATCACGATTATTATGTTTTGGGCACCTTTATGCCCATCATTTTGTTTTTTACGCTAAAAACCATAAAGCAAGTTGCATCGTACATCCCGCCAAAAACTTCCTTAATACTTGCTGGTATCTTCGCTATTGTTTCTTTTACTCAAGGTAGCAATCGCTATTTCAATAGAATGAGCGAAAGAGTGGATATAAACGGAACACCTGAACCGTATAAAAGAAGTTGGCTTATAGACGCAGATAAAAAAATTAAGAATATTGTCCCGAAGGATGCTTGGGTATATGTCGTGTATGTTCCGGAACCTAATTTTTCTTTGGTCTATC
>JBEAPG010000139.1:0-5597 GCA_041164545.1 Bacteroidota bacterium | reverse complement strand
AATTAAAAATGTTATTTTTGCCGCTTCAAATATAAAATGGCAAAAGCAAAGCACAGTAAAAATACTTACATCGATTGGTATAGATTGATGTTTTTAATTAGAAGGTTTGAAGAAAAGTCAGCTCAAATGTATGGACAAAACAAGATAAGAGGTTTTTGTCACCTATATATTGGCCAAGAAGCTGTAGTAGCAGGAATGGTTTCTGCTAAAAAAGATGGAGACAAAGTAATTACAGCTTATAGAGACCACGGTCATGCATTGGCTATGGGTATAAGCGCAAATGCGGTGATGGCTGAGTTATTTGGAAGGATAGACGGCTGCAGTAAAGGAAAAGGAGGAAGTATGCATATGTTTAGCAAAGAGCATCACTTTTTTGGCGGCCATGGTATAGTTGGTGGACAAATACCTTTAGGAGCTGGAATTGCTATGGCAGACCAATACAAAGGAAATGATAATGTTACTTTCTGCTACATGGGTGATGGCGCTGTACGTCAGGGAGCATTGCACGAAACTTTTAATATGGCTATGCTTTGGAACCTTCCTGTAGTTTTTATTTGCGAAAATAACAACTACGCAATGGGAACTTCTGTGCAACGTACTACTAACGTGACAGAAATATATAAAATGGCATCGTCTTATGCTATGCCAGCGGAGCAGGTAAATGGTATGAGCTGTGAAGAAGTACACGATAGTATGGAAAGAGCTGCTACTAGAGCCAGAAAAGGAGAAGGACCAACATTCGTGGAGCTTAAAACATATCGATATAGAGGCCACTCAATGTCTGACCCTGCAAAATACAGAACCAAAGAGGAGGTTTCTGATTACAAAAAAGTGGATCCAGTTGAGGTAGTTCGGGCAACTATTCTAAAAAATAAATATATGTCTGAAAAAGAGTTAGTAGCGCTTGAAGAAGAAGTAGAACAAGAAGTATTAGATTCTGTAGAATTTGCAGACAATTCTCCATTTCCAGATGCTTCAGAATTGTACACAGATGTATATCAAGAAGAATACCCATTTATTGTAGAATAAATCTATTTTTGCAAACTTTTAGAAGAAATGAGTACGGAAGATCAATTACCTCACATCAAAGGCTTAGATAGTCTTAAAGATTTTTACGAGACAAACAAGAAAAACATAAACATAGCTGGAATAGCAGCTATATTGCTTTTAGCAGGTGTTTACTACTACTTCAAGGTATACAAACCCGGAGTAGAGACTGACGCAAAGGATAGTTTCTTTATGGCAGAACGCTATTTCAATCAAGATTCATTAGACCTTGCTCTTAATGGTGACGGAATGAACTTGGGAATGATAGCGGTTGCTGACCAATTCGGATCTACAAAAACCGGCAATCTTGCTTCATACTATGCAGGTGTAATTTTACTAAAACAAGGCAAGTACCAAGAAGCATTAGACTATATGAAAGATGTTTCTATGGATGATGAAGTAATGGCTGCACAAGTATTGACGCTTCAAGGCGATTGTTATTCTGAATTAGGAAACTACAAGGATGCTGGAAAAAAATACAGAAAAGCAGCAGAGAAGAGAGATAATGAAATGACGACTCCATATGCCCTAAAAAAAGCTGGACAGGCTTTTGAAGAAGCAGGTGAATTGAGCGAAGCTTTAGATGCTTATACAGATTTGATTGAAAACTACAATTCTCTAGCTGATGAATTAAACGTTGAAGCGTATATAGCTAGAGTAAAAGCTAAAATGGCTGCAAAATAATCTTGATATATGGCGGATTACGCTAATCAAAATTTTTTAAACGAAGAAATTATAACAAACAATCCCAATCTCAAAATTGGGATTGTTTGTGCTTTATGGAATACCGAAGTAACGTCTAAACTCAAAGATGGTGCGTATAGAACACTTTTGAATGCGGGAGTTGCAGAAAATAACATAAAGGTTTGGGATGTACCAGGTTCATACGAACTTATATATGCAGCTAACAAGTTAGGTACAGAAGGCTTTGATGCAGTTATATGTCTAGGGGTAGTTATTCAAGGAGAAACCCGTCACTTTGATTTTATATGTAATGCGGTGGCAAATGGCATTGCGAATGTTTCTATTCAACACAATATTCCTGTTGCTTTTGGGGTGTTAACTACCGAAAATCAAAAGCAAGCGCTTGAACGTTCAGGAGGAAAACACGGACACAAAGGCGAAGAAGCAGCGTGGACAGTGTTAAAGCTTTTAGCAGAATAATTTTAAATGTTGAAAATAAAAAAAGGCAGCTTTTTAATGAAAAAGCTGCTTTTTTTTATTGAATTCTGAGCATATCGCACCTATGTTAATAGAATTCGAGTATCTCCGATTTACTAGAACAGACCGTTTATTTCCCCGTCTATTTTATTTATAATATTCCCTAGATGCTCGGGATTATTTTCAAAGTCTATGTCATCCACATCAATAATTAGCAACTTTCCATCTTTGTATGTAGAAATCCAAGCTTCGTATCTTTCGTTTAATCGTTTTAGATAATCAAGTCGTATGGAATCTTCATATTCTCTGCCACGCTTTTGTATCTGGCTTACTAAATTACCTATTGAGCTACGCAAGTATACCATAAGATCAGGTGCGTTTATACTTGACTTAATATTTGAAAAAAGTGCTTGATACGTGTCAAAATCGCGAGTACTCATAAGTCCCATGGCGTGCAAATTGGGAGCAAATATGTAAGCGTCCTCATATATCGTACGGTCCTGTATAATAGTTCTAGGATTACTTTTAGCTGCAATCAAACCACTAAATCGCGTGTGCAAAAAGTAAATTTGAAGATTGAACGACCAACGCTGCATATCATCATAAAAATCTGTAATATATGGGTTGTCATCCATGGTTTCAAAGTGCGGCTCCCAATCATAATGTTTGGCTAAAAGTTTGGTAAGGGTAGTTTTTCCTGAACCTATGTTACCTGCTATGGCTATATGCATTTTTATATTTTAGTAAAATTTTCTAAATCCTATTATTTCTCTGACTTCTTTCAATGTTTTTTCGGCACTTGCATTGGCTTTTTCTGCTCCTAGCTTTGCCACTTTTGCCAAGGTTTCTCTATTGCTTTTATATTCATTTATTCTTTCCCGAATTGGGCTTACAAATTTTAACACATCCTCTGCTAACTGCTTTTTTAAATCACCATATCGAATTTCTGCTTTGGCATACAAATCGTCAAAATATTGTATTGTGCTTGCATCAGAAACCAAAGCCATTAAATCAAATAAATTTTGAACTTCTTCTGATTTCTTTTGATTTAACTCCGTTGGTCCAGTGTCGGTTTTGGCACGCATTATTTTTTTGGTAATGGTCTTGTCATCTTGGTCAAAAACTATAGTATCCCCATCGCCACTCGACTTGCTCATTTTGCCTTGACCTGTTAATCCTGGAACTTTTATTAATTCGCCAGTTGAGCTATAGGCTTGAGGTTCTTTGAAATATTCCGTTTTGTATAAATTATTGAAGCGGTTGCCAAACTGGCGTGTCATTTCCAAATGTTGTTGTTGGTCCTTCCCAACAGGAACAAAGTCTGCATGATGCGCCAAGATATCTACTGCCATAAGCACCGGATACGTAAGTAAACCTGCATTTACGTTATCAGGTTGACTTCTTATTTTTTCCTTAAATGATGCTGATCGCTGCAACTCTCCTATGTATGCATTCATATTCATATAAGTATAGAGTTCGCTAATAGCTGGAACATCGCTTTGTATAAATAGTGCGCACTTACCCGGATCTACTCCCATGGCCAAGTGTTCAGCTAATACTTGTAATACATTATTATGTAAGTTTTCTGGTGTAGGATGAGTTGTAAGCGAATGAATATCAGCAATAAAGAAAAAGCAATTATGCTCTTCTTGCATTTTTAAAAAACTTTTAACTGCACCAAAGTAATTGCCTAAATGCAACATTCCAGTGGGTCTTATTCCTGATACTACAACCGCCATTTTTGTTAAAGAAGGGTCAAAAATAGAAGTACACGTGGGCAATAACCAATGTTGTGGATATTTATGCCATTTTGATAAAAGTCTTATCAAATTTTGGCTAAACCAGTTCAAATTGCTTTTGAAATAATTCGTAATACGCTCCCCGTTTTTCTATCAATTCTTCGTGATTGCCTTGCTCTATTACTCTTCCTTTATCAAGTACTAAAATAGAGTCCGCCTCTCTTACAGTAGAAAGTCGATGCGCAATGACAATAGACGTGCGATCGTGCATTAATTTTTTGGTTGCTTCTTGTATCAAAAATTCAGTTTCAGAATCTACACTACTAGTCGCCTCGTCTAAGATTAATATACGAGGATTAGATGCCATAGCTCGGATAAAACTAATGAGTTGTCGTTGCCCTACTGACAAAGTACTCCCTCTTTCCATCACGTCATAATCCCATCCGTTGGGTAATTTATCTATAAAATCCTCTGCATCTATAGACGCAGCTGCTTCTTTCATTTGCTGAATAGTTATGGACTTTTCTTTAAGATTTACATTTTCGCTTATGCTTCCCGCAAATAAAAATACGTCTTGAAGCACTACGCTAACTTGCTTTCGAAGCGATTCTAGATTTAAGTTATCAATAGGCGTGCTGTCAATTTTAATATTGCCTTTCTGTATTGGATATAATTTTGTTATGAGACTTACAATGCTTGATTTTCCCGCTCCAGTTGCACCCACTATGGCAAGGCTTTTCCCTTCTTCAAGTTTAAAACTCACATCTTTCAAAACCCAGTCTTCATTTTCATAGGCAAACCACACATCTTCAAAAACGATTTCTCCTTTTATATCTAAAATTTCATTTCCACTTATTTCTTTTGGGCTGTCGTCATCAATCAAGTTGAAAATTCTTTCGCTACTTACCATTCCCATCTGCATTGTATTAAATCGATCGGCAATTGTACGTATAGGTCTGAAAATCATATTTATGTAAAGTACAAAAGCGGTTATTAGTCCTGCACTAGCTGCATCAGGAGAACCAGCACTCCACCAAATGATTAGTCCTAAAGCTATACTACTTAGTATTTCAACAATTGGGAAATAAATGGCATAGTAGAAAATCGACTTTTTATAAGCCTCTAGATGTCCTCTGTTTATTTCTTTAAATTTTTTGAACTCTTGTTCTTGTTTACCAAAGAGCTGAACTACTTGCATTCCTACTATTTGTTCTTGTACAAAAGCATTAAGTTTGGATACTTGAGTTCTTACATCTTGAAATGATTTTCGTACTCCTCTTCTGAAAAATTCTGAAGCAATAAGTAATATAGGTAGTACCGACAATGAAATTACGGTTAGTTGCCAACTGGTAAAAAACATAATTACCAATATAATGAGCACCTGCGCCAAATCACCAATAATTGAGATAAGTCCTTGAGAAAACACATTCGCTATAGTTTCAACATCTGAAACTGATCGAGTTACCAAAGTACCCACTTTACTCTGATCAAAAAATCTGGAATTGAGCGAAAGAATGTGATTGTAAACGCGCATTCTTAAATCTTTTATCACGTTTTGACCTAATAAATTGGTAATGTAATTGTGAAAAAACATCACCACACTTTGTATGATAATGTGGCCTAGTATCAGCATCGAAAAAATAAATATAC
>JBEAPG010000138.1:0-5638 GCA_041164545.1 Bacteroidota bacterium | reverse complement strand
TTTTTAATTCAGAAACAAGTAGTTTTCTTTGGCCTTGTAGTTTATAGGAATCGGTTAGCAAGTGTTTAGTTTTTAATACGCTGCAAATATCATTGTTTTTAGTTAACCTAAATAAAGGCCGTATTTCGTATTTCATTAAATTAAGGTTTGAAGATAGGAATATTAGGCACCGGAAATTTTTCAGAAAAAGTGTTTCATACATTTTTACGGAATGAAAAAATAAAATTAGTAGGAGCATTTGATGCCTTTCCTGTAGAGGGAATGCTAAGTTTCCCCAGCTTTAATGAGTTTTTAGGAGCTGTAGAAGCAGTGGTGGTATTGGATGTGTTGCATTCTGATTTTGAAACTCTAAGTACTATTATTAAAAAGGGTAAAGATTTGTATATTGAATCACCTAGCTTGTGTACTAATCGTCAATTAAAGCACTTGGAAATGCTGGCCTATGAGGCGCGATGCAAAATTCAAGTGGGGTTAAAACCAAGATTTTACGGATTTTATAATGATTTGGAAAAATACCACATCACACCTCGTATTATTGACAGTTGCAGGTATGTTAAGTTCAATAAAAAATCAACACATCTTAGCGTTATAGATGACTTAATGCAGCATGATATTGATGTTTGTCTGAAGTTGGCCGATTCTGAAGTTAAATCAATTTATTCCACAGCAGTCGGTGTTTATTACAAAGATCCTGATGTGGTAAATACACGTATAGAATTTTACAATGGCTGCGTAGCCAATCTCTCGGCAAGCAAAATTGCCAATAAAGAAAAACACGAAACCAAATTTTTTCAAAATAATACGTATTGCTCTATAGACTTTATAAATCAAGTGCTTAAAGTACAGAACAATGTAGAAAAAGAGCCAGGCTCGGAGGAGCATTGGGGAGTAAAGACAACCTATAATCAAAGCAAAGATTCTGATGATTATTTAGCTATGTTGGATAAGGAAATGGAGTCTTTTTACACGGCAATCACAAAAAAAATAGAGCCAAGTGCAGGTATTATGCAATATTTGCAGCTTAAATCGGTTTCCGAAAAAATTCAAGAGCAATTAGAACGCAATTTTACAACCAACGCTTAGTTACCTTCACGAGGCTTTTTGTCGTCGTTTTTTTAGTTTCGTTTTTTTTAGGTTGTGATAAGGAAGAACCTATTCCTGGTTACATCTACATTCCAAAAATTGAATTATCAACCAACAATAACGGTACCGAAGGTTCCAATGCAAGCGAGATTGTAGATGCTTGGATTTATGTAAACAGCAATTTTATTGGTGTTTTTGAGTTGCCAACACGTGTTCCTGTTTTGGAAAATGGGGAGCAAGAAGTAATAATACTAGCAGGAATAAAGAAAAATGGATTAGCAACTGAACGTGTTATCTATCCTTTTTATAAACAGTTTGTACAGACCATTGATTTTAAACCTGGACAAATTGATACATTAAATCCTACCATTACGTATTTAGATATTTGTAAGTTTCCTTGGCTGGAAGACTTTGAAGATCAGCGCATTTCGCTTGAAGGAAGTGGTTCGTTTACGACTATTGATAGTATGTATATTACTTCAGATCCATTTGAAGTATATAACTATGATGCCGGCAAAAACAGGTTCAGCGGCAAGGTACAAATGGATACGGGTTTACAGTTTTTCGAAAACAGTTCTATTCAACTATTTGATTTGCCTCGTAAAGGACAGGAAATATATCTGGAACTGAATTATAAAACAGATGTAGAGCTTGTAGCTGGAATTTATCCTATAACAGGTAGTTTTGTTTCTGGTGTACCAATCGTCAATCTTTTTCCTACCAATGGAGCTTGGAGAAAAGTGTATGTAAGTTTAAAAGAGGATGTAAACAATCCGGCATACCAAGGAGCTGAGTTTAGGGTAGTATTTAATGCACGTTCTAATACCTCAGGAAAAATTCCCGAAATACTTTTTGATAACATAAAACTAATTCACTTTTGAACAAACAGTGGCTAACCATAAAATATGCATTACTTGATTTTGTGGCAGCGGCCATAGCTTGGGGTGCATTTTTTATTTTCAGAAAGTGGTATGTAGATGGCATATTTAATAATTACTATTTGCAGTATGTTTGGAATGACAACAAGCTGTATTTTGGAATGTTGGTTATCCCCTTATTTTGGATAGTGGGATATACCCTTTTTGGAATGTACCGCAACGTATATCGCAAATCTAGGTTAAGAGAGTTAATTCAAGTATTTACTGCATCTATACTAGGGGTACTTATTTTATTCTTCACCTTACTTATTGATGATGAAGTTGGCGGTTATAAAACGTATTACCAAGAAATATTTGCAATTTTCACTCTTCACTTTTTGTTTTCGGCTACTTTCAGGTTTATACTATCCACCCGCGTTGCTAATAAAATCAAGCATCGTATTATTGGCTTTAAAACCTTAATGGTTGGTGGTGGTGAGAAGGCTTACAAACTCTACAATGAGCTAAAAACTGCCAGATACAGCGAGGGTAATTTCTTTGAGGGCTTTATTCGGATAAATGGTGAACAACCCAAATTCGATGATTTGCCTGACTTGGGGGGAGTAAATGATATTTCAGCAGTTATTGCTCAACATGAAATAGAGGAAGTAATAATAGCACTTGAAGAAGATCATCAAACTGATATCCCCAAAATAATAACCGCGCTAGAAGGCGAAAACGTGATACTAAAAGTATTGCCCGATATGTACCAACATTTGGCAGGAATGGTGAAAATGGGAAATGTTTTTGGCGCAGTACTCATTGAAATAGAGACAGATGTGCTACCGCCGTGGCAAAAGTTTTTTAAGCGAAGCTTTGATGTAGTGGTTGCAGCACTCATTTTACTTTTTGGGATTCCGTTTTACTTTATTATTGGTTTATTAGTCAAATTGGGTTCGAAAGGTCCTGTGTTTTTTAGGCAAGAGCGTATCGGATTGCACGGAAAGCCTTTTCAAATTATAAAGTTTAGAAGCATGAAGGTAGATGCAGAGGCTGCCGGTCCGCAATTGAGTAGGGAAGAAGATCCTAGAATAACTAAGATGGGTAAGTTTTTGCGAAAAACAAGAATCGACGAATTTCCGCAATTTTGGAATGTGCTGGTAGGCGATATGAGTATCGTTGGTCCAAGACCAGAGCGACAGTTTTTTATAGATCAAATCGTACAACGCGCTCCTCACTACAAACGCTTACATAAGGTTAAACCAGGTATAACTTCTTGGGGACAAGTAAAGTACGGTTATGCAGAAAATGTAGATGAAATGGTAGAACGCCTGCAATATGATTTGCTTTATCTTGAAAATATATCATTGCAGTTGGATCTTAAAATATTGATTTACACTGTTTTGATTATGATTCAAGGTAGAGGAAAGTAAATAATCTAAGCCCTGATTTTCTGAAAGGCGAAGCCAATATGATCAATAATGTCCGATGCAATAAGTGCCTCTTCGCCCATTTTATTTGCGGCTAAATCTCCAGCTAAGCCGTGAATAAAAACACCGATTTGGGCAGATTTTATACTGGAATAGCCTTGTGCTAATAAGCTGCAAATTATTCCTGTTAAAACATCTCCACTGCCGGCAGTCGCCATTCCTACATTGCCTGTAGAATTAAAATACACTTTACCATCTTGCATCGCTATTGCCGTAAGGGCTCCTTTTAGTATTACAATACTATTTAGTGAGTGCGCCAAGGATGTTAGCTTATTTAGTTTTTCATAGTCGTTGCTCCAAGTACCTACCAATCTTTTAAACTCTTTTACGTGTGGAGTAAGAATGCTATTATCAGGAATGTAGGCCAACCAGTCTTTGTTCTTTGCTAAGATGTTAAGTGCATCAGCATCTAATACCATTGGCTTTGAAGTGTTTTTTAACATTTCAAATAAAAACAGTGAAGTGTTTTTTGCGCTTCCAATTCCTGGGCCTATGGCAATGGTATGGTCCGAACTTTCGAAATTGCCCGATAAGTCAGTTTCGCCTTGGCATTTCACCATAGCTTCGGGTACACTTTGTTGCATAATTTCATAGCCACAAAGTGGAATAAGACTTGTAACCAAACCAACCCCAGTTCGCAAACAAGCTCTTGTAGATAGAATGGCTGCTCCCATTTTGCCAAATGAACCACTCGCTAGAAGGACATGACCAAAAGTTCCTTTATGACTGAATTTTGTTCTTTTTTTGAGGTATGAACGAATGTCTTCTATCTTTAGAAACTCGAAATTTGTTTTTTGTTTCTGGATAAATGCAGCATTCAAGCCGATTGGTAAAATTTGCCAGTCTCCTACATATTTGGCACTTTCAGGAAGCATAAAAGCAAGCTTGGGCAACTCAAAACTCAAGGTATGATTGACTCTTAATATCACTTGATCTTTCGCTATAGGCTCATTGGCATAGAGACCGGATGGAATATCAATTGCCACTTTTATGGCTTTAGTTGCATTAATATAATGGATGAGTGAAGCTGAAAGTCCTGTTATTATTCTGCTTAAACCTGTTCCAAAAAGCGCATCTATGATGACCGATCCTAGTTTAATGTTTTCAATATGGGGTGAGGATTCAATCCTATCTATTTTTACATCCACTTTTTGCAAACGCACAAGGTTTTCGGTAAAATCTTCTGACGCTTTTTCAGTAATTTTTAAAATATAAACAAATACTTTTCTGCCTTGATCCGCGAGTTGTCGTGCAATCGCTAGTCCATCGCCTCCATTATTTCCCATTCCGCACAGAATTGTAAATGCCTGATTATTATTAAAGTGCTGCAACAACCATTGTGTACATTGCATTGCAGCGCGTTCCATTAAATCTAGAGATGAAACGGGTTCATTTTTAATTGTGTAGGCATCTGCTGCTCTAATTTGCTCGGCAGAAAGTATTTTCACACTCCGAATTTAGAATAAAAAAACGGCTTTTTTCTGCATTATCAATTTGGCACATAAATTTGCCCAATGGCATACGAATTCATACTTGTAAATCCCGAATACGATAAATATATCGCTCTTATTCAACTCAACAGACCCAAAGAATTGAATGCGCTAAACCTTCAGCTTATGTTGGAAGTGAAGCAAGCGCTTATGGAATTGGATGACAACCCAAATGTAAGAGCTATTATTCTAACTGGAAATGATAGGGCATTTGCTGCAGGAGCAGACATTAAGCAAATGGCAGGTAAAAATGCTATTGATATGCTTAAAATTGACCAGTTTAGCACGTGGGATCAGATTCGAAAAACCAAAAAGCCAATGATTGCCGCTGTAAGTGGATTTGCCCTTGGAGGTGGCTGTGAGTTGGTAATGCATTGCGATATGGTAGTGGCCAGTGAAACTGCACAGTTTGGACAACCCGAAATTAAGATTGGTGTAATGCCAGGTGCAGGAGGTACCCAGCGTTTGCCTAGGGCAGTAGGTAAGGTAAAAGCAATGGAAATGGTGTTGACGGGGGAGTTTATAGACGCAGAAGAAGCCCTAAGGATTGGCATGATTAATAAGATTTGTCCAGTAGAATTATACTTATCGGAAGCGGTAAAGATGGCAAAGAAAATTGCAAGCATGAGTCCGATTGCTGTTCAAATGGCGAAAGAAAGTGTGTTGAAAGCGTTTGAAATGCCATTGCAAGAGGCTCTTTCTTTTGAACGTAAGAACT
>JBEAPG010000137.1:0-5646 GCA_041164545.1 Bacteroidota bacterium | reverse complement strand
AATGGCATTTATTACCAAAGCGGAAATCAAAATCCAAATCCCAATGCTTATAGCTCAAATGTCATTAATACAGGTATCTACGCATCAAATGAGCTAGAAATTACTTCAAAATTTAAGTCAATTATTGGGCTTAGATCTGAATACTATGTTCAAAGACATACTGGACGCGACCAAAGGTATGCAAGTGGTGATGTTTTAAACGGAAAAAATCTAGACAATGAAAAAGTACTAGAATCGATCGACTTGTTCCCAAGTGTAAACCTAATTTATGGTGTAACTGAGAGTCAAAATTTACGTTTCACTTATGGACGAACAATTGCAAGACCATCGTTTAAAGAGCTTTCATTTGCTCAAATCTTGGATCCAATAACCAATCGTATCTTTAATGGTAGTTTATTTACATACAGAGATTGGAATGGGCAGCTGGTAGAGACTAGAATTAACAACATAGATCTTAGATGGGAGTTATATTTTAAAGATCAGCAAATGATTTCTACTAGTTTTTTCTTTAAGAGTTTTGATAAACCTATTGAGATGGTTAGAATACCTGAGCAACAAACAAGTACTGAGTTCCAAGCAAGGAATGTGGGAGATGGTCAACTACTTGGTGTTGAATTTGAACTTAGAAAACACCTTGGTTTTATTTCTCCAAAACTTAAAGAATTGGAATTTAACACCAATGTTACTTTAGTTGAATCTAGCATCGATATGACCGATTTAGAGTTTAACTCTAGAAAAAGCTATGAAAAATTGGGTGAAACCATCCAAAATACAAGAGCAATGGCCGGACAATCTCCTTACGTAATAAATGCAGGTTTTAGCTATTCAATTAAAGAAAGCGGATGGAATACCGGTATATTTTATAATGTAAAAGGCCCTACCCTTTATATAGTAGGTGCAGGTTTATTTCCAGATGTGTACTTTAATCCTTTTCATAGTTTAAACTTTAGCTTAAACAAAACATTAGGAGAAAAAGAAAACTCGAGCATTGAATTTAAAGCAAGCAATATCTTAAACCAAAGCATCTCGTATGTATACAAATCATACGAGGCACAAGATCAACCTTTTACTACATTTAATCCAGGTTCATCATTTAGCTTCGGTTATAGTTATAAATTTTAAGATAAACTAAATCAAATTGAAGTATACGGGCAGTTAGTTATTCTTGCTGCCCGTTTTTTTTATGTAAAATTACTTCAACTGCTCCCAAAGCTTTACGCACTGCACAGCTTTTTCCACGTCGTGCACTCTTAATATATCTGCCCCGCCTTGCAACGCAAAAGCGTGTAAAAAAGTAGTTCCATTTACCGCTTCAACTGGTTTTACATCCAGCGTTTTCCAAATCATTGATTTTCGCGAAACGCCTGCAAGTATGGGAGATTCAAGCAATTTAAACTGACTAAAATGCTTTAGTAATTCAAAGTTATGCTCGCGAGTCTTGCCAAACCCAAAACCAGGATCTATTACAAAATCTACAATACCTGCCAGCAAACATTGCCGCTTCTTTTCTAATAGATAATTAAAAACTTCTACCACAACATCATCGTAATTCGGAAGTTGTTGCATAGTTCGAGGTGTACCCTTTTTGTGCATAGCAATATAGGGAACTTTTAGCTTGGCAACGGTAGGAATCATATCCACGTCATCGTCTCCCGCTGAAATATCATTGACTATAGCAGCTCCACTTTTCACAGCCTCTTTGGCTACTTTACTTCTAAAGGTATCTATAGAAATAACTGGATTAAAGGCATTTACCAGTTTTTCAATAATGGGTAGAGTTCTGTCTGATTCTTCTTGCTCGCTTACATCATCAGCTCCCGGTCTACTGCTATAACCACCTACATCTATAATATCAGCTCCCTCATTCCACATTTTTTCGGCTTGTTTTAATGCGCCATCTATTGAATTATACCGCCCACCGTCCGAAAAAGAATCAGGCGTAACATTCAAAATACCCATTATTCGGGGCTTATCAAAATGGAGTAATGTGCCTTTTATGTTGATGCTTCTTATCATACAATATCCCTCAAAAATTACCTTTGCAGCAAAATAAACCCATTTTGCAGTCGGATACAGTCATACTTTATGAAAAAGCAGTTGTGCTTTGCAGAGAAATCTTTAAAAAGAAAACATTTGACTACGGAACAGCATGGCGCGTTTTAAGGCCTAGTTCTATTACTGATCAGATTTTTATTAAAGCGCAACGCATTCGTAGTATAGAAGAAAAACAAGAAAACAAAGTTGGCGAAAGCATTGAAAATGAATTTATTGGAATTGTGAACTACTGCATAATAGCTCTTATTCAACTCGAACTTAGTGCCACGGATGATTTTGAAATGGACAAAGATTTAGTGCTCAATCTGTTTGATAAAAAAGCGGAAGAATGCAAAGCACTTATGATCACCAAAAATCATGACTATGGTGAAGCGTGGCGAGATATGCGAGTAAGTACATATACCGATCTTATTTTAATGAAAATTTTACGTATTAAACAGATAGAAGATAAAGGCGGGAAAACACTGATTTCAGAAGGTATAGATGCTAACTTTAGCGATATGTTAAACTATGCTATCTTTGCCCTTATCCGCTTGAATCATTTTTTCAAATAATGAAAATCATCGCCAATATATTTCGCGTTTTAGTAGGTTTATTATTCATTTTTTCCGGGTTAATAAAGGCAAATGACCCCACTGGATTTAGCTACAAATTAGATGAATATTTCTCCGTATTTGCTGCAGATCTGGAATCTGAACAAGATAGTATTCAAATTCAAATCACCACACCTGATGAAACGATACGTAAATCTGTAGTCATTAATCCAAGTAATCCTACTATTCAAATACAAGCAGGAAATAAAGCGTGGAAAGCTGTACCCCTCGAAAATGGATTAGAGGACACCATTTACTTTACTGATGCAGAGGTTAAAATTGGCGAAGAAATACTCTACACAACCAGCCTAAATGAGCAAGACTCTAACCAAGTAGCTCTCAGTATTGCCCTATCTGCTTCAGTAAACGGAAACGAAATCGGAAATGATAAATTTGATTTTAAAACGTTTGAGACCAATGAGAAAATAGCCAATTTAAATGCGGATAAATATGTCAAAACTAATCCCGCTGCTATAGGATGGCTGCAAGGTTTAAGACCTTATGCACTAGGTTTGGCCATATTTGTTTGCATTCTCGAAATAATATTAGGTCTTGCTTTACTTATTGGCTGGGCGCGTAATCTTACCCTTTGGCTACTATTTTTAATGGTCATTTTCTTTGGTTTCCTTACTTGGTATTCCGCAGAATATAATAAAGTAACAGATTGCGGTTGCTTTGGTGATGCCATAAAACTAACTCCTTGGGAAAGTTTCTATAAAGACGTTATTCTTTTTGTTTCATTGCTTATCATTTTCATAGGACGTAAAAATGTAAAACCTATTTTCAGCAATCCTTTTGCGGTGCGTTTTCTAACCGTATTTACCTTGATTGCCACTGGTTTTTCACTGTACTGCTGGCACTATTTACCTGTTAAAAATTTCTTAAAATTCAAAGAAGGAAATAATATTCAAAAACTTGCAGTGGTGCCAGAAGGCGCTCCTTCTGATAAATATGAAAACCTGTTTATTTATGCCAAAAATGGTGTGAATGAGGAATTTACCTTGGAGCAGATAACTGGAAGAGACTTGAAAGCAGAAGGTTATGTATTTGTAGATAGAATAGACAAATTGGTTTCGAAAGGTTTTGAGCCGGAAATCCATGATTTTAAAATTATGGACGAAAGTAGAAGCAATGATTACGTAGATGATTTCTTCGTAGATACGAGCTGGAAACTGCTTGTTGTTATTAATGACCTTGATAATGTAAATACAAAATCTATAGATGAGCTAAAAGAACTCACTCGTTTCTGGGCAAAGCAAAAATTTGCGTTATATCCACTTACTGCCAGCAATGCAGAAGAGGTAGAAGCTTTTAGACATGAATATCAATTGGATTTTCCTTTTTATTACGGCGATAAAACCAATTTAAAATCAATCATACGTTCCAACCCTGGCTTAGTATTGTTCAAAGGAAATGTAGTGCACAAAACTTGGCCATCTACTCGATTGCCATCTGTAGAAAAATTGGAAAAACTAATTCAATGATATCGTTTCTTATAAAACGAATATTATCAGGTATTTTAATTCTATTTAGTGTCGTAACAGTCGTATTCTTCTTATTCAGTTTCTCGTTTCCTAATCCTGAAAAAATGGCTGTAGGACAAAGAACAGATGTGGCAACCCAGGAGGCTATAAAAAAAGAATTTGGCCTTGATAAGCCATTGTTTATGCAATATGTGCTATTTCTAAATGACATAGCTCCTCTATCTTTTCACAAGATAAACAAAGAAGAACTGGAAAGCAAATACAATGTATTATTCAGTTTTGGTATTGGTAAAACAAGAATTACCATAAAGAAACCTTTTCTGCGCCGCTCATTCCAAAGCAGAGAGCGCACTGAAGTACTCATTGCAAATGCATTTAAAGGCACTTTTGTGCTAGCTTTAGTTTCCATCATTATCGCGGGAATTTTGGGCATAATTCTCGGGGTGTTTGCAGGAATAAAAGTTAATTCATTGCTCGACCAAACCATAGTTTTTGTGAGTACCTTAGGTATTTCAGTACCTTCTTTTTTTTCTGCGATTATTTTGGCGTGGTTCTTTGGCTTTGTTCTTCACGATTACACTGGCTTGAACATGACTGGTAGTTGGATTGATGTTGACCCATTTACTGGTGAATACTTCCAATGGAAAAATCTTATTCTTCCGGCAGTAGCTTTGGGTGTTCGCCCTTTGAGCATATTCACACTTCTTACAAGAAGCAGTATGCTTGAAACGCTCAATAAAGATTTCATAAAAACAGCAGTTTCAAAAGGACTTACAAAAAATACGATACTATTTAGACACGCATTGCCCAATGCTTTAAATCCGGTAATAACAGCAGTAAGCGGTTGGTTTGCATCTTTGCTAGCAGGAGCTTTTTTTGTAGAATACATTTTTAATTGGCGTGGTCTTGGCAAGCTAACCATCGAAGCTTTGGAGCTGAATGACCTTCCTGTTGTAATGGGCGCTATCTTATTTATAGCCTTGCTGTTTATAGTTATCAATATAGTGGTGGACGTATTGTACGTAAAACTGGATCCTAGAGTAAAACTTAGCTAATGCATATTTTTTTTACAGGTTTTATGGGAGTGGGCAAAACCACTATTGGTAAAGAGGTTGCCGACCTTCTCCAAATACCATTTATAGACCTAGATAATGAGATTGAACAATATGAAGATTCAAGCATTTCCGAAATTTTTAGTACGAAAGGCGAGGATTATTTTCGAGAAATAGAATCAAATTTACTTCACCAAGTAGTTAAAAAACAAAGTGCTACTAGTCTTATAGCCTTGGGTGGCGGTACAATGTGTCACTTGAACAATCACTCATTTATATTAAAACAAGGAGTTACCGTTTATTTAAAAAAGACTTGGGAGGATTGGCTGACATCTTACCAAACTATTGAAGATAGGCCAAAATTGGCTGATAAATCGCTAGAATCCATTTTTAAATTATATCAACAAAGAGAGCCAATATACGCTCTCGCACAGCTTGAAACCCTTGTAAACACTAGCTTTT
>JBEAPG010000136.1:0-5655 GCA_041164545.1 Bacteroidota bacterium | reverse complement strand
AAACTAATATAGATCCAAGCAACCTTACATCAGAAAATCTAAAGCAGTTTCAAGAAGCGCAAGGTCAACTATCAGGCGCATTGAGCCGCTTGTTGGTAACTGTAGAAAGATATCCAGATTTAAAAGCAAATCAAAACTTTTTAGAATTGCAAGCACAATTAGAAGGTACTGAAAACCGAATAAATGTCGCTAGAGATGCATATAATACTGCTGTAAAAACATATAATACATACATCAAACAATTCCCAAGAGTGATTTATGCAGGATGGTTTAATTTTGAGCAAAAACCATACTTTGAAGCAGATGCTGGAGCTAAAAATGCACCTAAAGTAGAATTTTAATTGATGTTTGGATTTTCCTGGCATCCCTTTACTCCTGAAGAGGAGCTGCAAATATTAACCGCTATAGCCCAAGCAGAGCTTCAAACCTCCGGAGAAATTAGGGTGCACGTAGATAAATGGTGTAAGACTAATCCGCTTTTTAAGGCTCGAAACACCTTTTTACACTTAAAAATGGATACAACCAAGCTACGGAATGGTGTGCTTATATATGTGGCCAAAAACGAACGCAAATTTGCTATTGTAGGCGATATTGGCATTAGCGAAAAGGTGCCCGCTGATTTTTGGGAGAGTACCAAAGAAATAATGCTAAAAGCATTTGCAGAAGGTAACCTAGTGCAAGGAATTTCTCTTGGTATAGAAGAGGCTGGAAAACAATTAAAAATACATTTTCCATACGATGGTGATACGGATGAAAATGAATTGCCAAATGAAATAAGCTATGGTTAGAAAATTCATTTTGTCTCTGTTTATTCTATGTAGCTTTGCCTTATTGGCCAAGGACATACCACCTATGCCTACAGACCACAGATGGGTGCAAGATTATGGTAATGTGTTAGATTCAGATCAAGAAGTTTTCTTACTTAAAAAACTGAAAGCGTATTTTGATACTACAAGTAATGAGATAGCTATTGTTACTGAAAGAAGCTTGGATGGTGACGACATTTTTAATTATTCGTATCGACTTGCGCAAGGATGGGGCATTGGCACAAAAGGGAAAAATAATGGAGTGCTTATTTATGCGGCTATTGATGATCGAAAGATTTTTATTCAAGTAGGTAAAGGCCTGGAGGGAGTTATTCCTGATGCTTATGCAAAACGTGTAATAAATCAAATTATACTTCCACGATTTAAAGAAGGGAAGTATGGAATGGGCTTTGACGAAGCGACCGATGTGCTTATTCAAATGGCCAAAGGCGAGTTTAAGTCTGATGGCGAAGGAAGAGAACCGGAAGGCATACCATTTTGGGTGATTATATTAATTATTGTCATACTAATTATCATTTTTAGCAATGGCGGCAACGATAGTCATACTTACGACTATGATTCACCCAACCGAAGGTCTAGAAGTGGAGGAATTCCTCCTATTTGGATAGGCGGTGGAAGCAGAGGCGGAGGTTGGTCTGGCGGCGGTGGATTCGGTGGCGGATTTGGTGGTGGAAGTTTCGGTGGCGGCGGTGCTGGCGGAAGTTGGTAGTAAGAAATATGGAATATAGCGCAGTAGAAAATATATTGTTTCTAGATATTGAAACTGTTCCTCAGCAGGCAGAATATGCCTTGCTTAGCGACAGATGGAAAAAGCTATGGAATAAAAAAGCTACGCAAATTGCAAAAAACGAAGAAACGCCAGAAGAACTTTACGCAAGAGCAGGAATTTATGCTGAATTTGGTAAGGTTATTTGCATTTCAGTAGGTTATTTATCTGTTGTCAATAAAGACGTAAAGCTAAGGGTTAAGAGTTTTTATGGAGATAATGAAGTAGAATTGCTAAGAGCATTTTGTGAAATGTTAGACACCAAATTCGACCCCAACCTCTATTTTTTGTGTGCCCATAATGGCAAAGAATTTGATTTTCCTTATTTGTGCAGAAGAATATTGGTAAACGGGATTACTATGCCGAGACTCCTAGATTTGAGTGGTAAAAAGCCTTGGGAGGTAAAGCATTTAGATACCATGCAGCTTTGGAAATTTGGTGATTTTAAAAGTTACACTTCACTTGATTTATTGGCGGCTGTTTTTGATATAGATACTCCAAAAAATGATTTGGATGGGAGCATGGTTTTTGACACGTACTACAGAGAAAATGATTTAGAAAGAATTCGAAAATATTGCCAAAAAGATGTTTCTACCTTGGCAAGTATTTTCTTACGCTTCCATAATTTGCCAGCTATTTCAGAAAATCAGATTGTTGAAGTTGGATAATGTAAAACTAGAAAAAATGAATATTGAAGCGATATTCCCAATTGAATGGGACGGCTATGAACTGATAGATACCGGTGATGGAAAAAAGCTTGAACGCTTTGGTAAGCATACTTTGATTCGCCCTGAGCCTCAAGCTATATGGAGCTCAAGATTGAGTCAACAGGAGTGGCAGAAACGTGCAACGGCTGAGTTTGACCAGCAAGGAAGTCATAAAGGTGATTGGAAAATGAAAGATAAACCGGCACCTTGGTTTGTTAACTACCCTTTAGGAGAATCCAAAATTAAGTTCAAACTAAATTTTACTGCATTCAAGCATGTCGGAATATTCCCAGAACAAGCCGCCAATTGGGATTATATTTACGCTAAAAGTAAGCAGTTAGGTAAATCTGCCTCTGTACTAAACTTATTTGCGTATACTGGCGGTGCATCTTTGGCTGCTAAGGCTGCCGGTGTAGATGTGGTACACGTGGACTCTATAAAGCAAGTGGTGAGTTGGGCTAATGAAAATCAAGAAATCAGTAAACAAAACGGGATACGATGGGTGGTAGAAGATGCGCTCAAATTTGTGAGTCGTGAGGTTAAGAGAGGTAAGCAATATCAGGGCATTATTTTAGACCCGCCGGCATACGGAATAGGTGCCAAAGGCGAGCGATGGAAATTGGAAGAAAAGCTCGGACTTCTTTTGCAAGAAGTCGCTCAGCTGCTTGACAAAAGTGGCTTCTTAGTGCTTAATGTGTATTCGCTAGGACTTTCACCATATATCATCAAAAATATGATGGAGGATTACTTCCCAGATAGGAAATATGACATAATGGAACTGTGTCTGTTATCTAAAACAAATCAAGTATTGCCACTGGGTATTGTGGCTCGCATCTAATTCATAATCAAACATGAAAAAATAAAAATGGGGACAAACGCCCCCATTTTAAACTAACTACACTAACTATTAACCTTGCTACGCAAGTAGCAAAAATTTTAATCATTACAGGAAGATTGTCTAATCAGTAGTAGCTGTATTAGCTACAGCAAATATACCTTATTATGACTAACTTCTAATGTTAATTGCAATTTTTTTGTAGGATATGCGTTTTCAATGTGGTTTTAGGGTTTATTCCTTATACATTTGCGAATCGAATGAGATTAACATTTTTGTCTCTGATATGTGCTTTTTTAATGTTAGAAGGAGTAGCTCAAACTCCTACGACATCTGCCTCTAATGTGGCATTCGCTGATGCATTATGTAATAGAGTAACGGTTTCTTGGACCAATGGAAATGGAGCTGCAAGAATAGTGGTAGCAAGAAAAGGTAGTGCGGTAAGTACTATGCCGAGCACTAACAATTATTATTTGGCGAAAGACAGTTTTGGGCAAGGTCACCAATTTTCTACAACTGAATATGTAGTTTACAACGGGGGTAGTAATAGTGTTACGGTTAAAAATTTGGAATCGAATACTACGTATTATTTCTCCGTTTTTGAATATAATGGAGCGGGAACTGTGTTCAACTATAGAACGACAGCCTATCCGGAAGCTTCAGTCACCACTCAAAATATCACGTCAGATTTTTCTATTGATGACCCATACCAATGCGTACAAGGTAATCTCTCTAAGTTTACCCAAAACGCAAGTCAATCTGGCAGTAATCCAATGACTTACCTCTGGAAATTTGGAGATGGGCAAACATCTACTGATTCTAATCCAACACATTCTTACACAACCTATGGTGTTTATTCCGTATCACTCACAGTCTCTTCTATAGGATGTTTAGATACGCGTAGTAAATTAGATACAGTTGCGCCAATGCCGAATGTAAAGTTTGAGTTGAACAAAGATTCATCATTTAACACGCAGCAACAATGCTTTTTTCAGCAGGATGGTAGACAGAATAGGTTTGCATTTGAAAATACCTCAACAGTTGCGCCATTGGGTGGAACCTTTGATAAGGCCACGGTAATCTGGAATTTTGGCGATGGTACGATTTCCAATAATTTTCAGGGCCGAAAAACATACTCTAGTCCCGGTACTTATACTGTCAAACTAGTGCTTAATTCTACGAAGAATAATAAGGATTACTGTGCTGATTCTACTAGTTTAATTGTTGTGGTAAAACCGAGACCGATTGATGTAAATAATATAAAGTTTAGTGACACGGTGATGTGTATGAATGGTAATCTCTTTTATTTTGATCACCTAAATAATGATGCTACAGCAACCAATACGTGGACCTTTGGAGATGGTGCTTCTGCAAACGGCAGAAATGTAAGTCATTCATACGGTAGTCCTGGTATTTATCCTATTTTTTTAACTGTCTTAGACACTGCAAAATGCTATGATGAATACAGAGACACTGTAGAGGTGATACCACAACCCGACAATAGATATATTGGTTTGGACTCCAACTATTGCCAAGGGGAGGCATCCGCTACTTTGGTCCCAACCATAAGTGGAGGAACATTTTTTGGTGATAATGTAGATCCTTCAAGCGGTCAGTTTAATCCAAATACATTAGGGAAAAATACCATAAGCTACGCCGTTAATGAAAATGGATGTAAAGACACATTTACGCGTGCAACCACAGTAAATCCCCTGCCGGTTTTTGAATTGGGATCTGATACATCTATTTGTAGTGGAACAAGTGCAATTTTTAGTGTAGACAAGGGTAATAGTGCTGTTTCTTGGAGCAATGGTGCCTCTGATTCGTTTACGACAATTTCATCTGCTGGTCTTATTTGGGCGCAAAAATCGGAGTTGGGTTGTACCTATCGAGATTCATTGCGTGTTTCTGTAATTAATGCGCCGTCTGCATTTATAGGTAATGACTCTACACTTTGTGGTGGAGGTACAGTAGAAGTAGATGTGAGAATAGCAGAAGGAGAATATGTGTGGAATGATGGATATACGGAAGGTGAGAGAATTATAGATGAAAGTGGGTACTTTAAAGTTGTAGTAACCAATAAATGCGGAGTAGATAGTGCAGATATAAATCTGGAAATTTTATCTTACGCCTGCGATATTTTTATTCCAAATGCCTTCTCGCCAAATGCGGATAATCTGAATGATGTATTTAGACCATCAGGAGTTGTACAATTAAAGGAAATGCAAATATTCAATAGATGGGGCGAGTTGTTATACACTCAAGAGGGACCAGATCTTGCTTGGGATGGTACGTATAATGGGGAGCGGGTAATGCAAGGGTATTACTACTATCTTATAAGATATCTTTTCCCAGAAGATGGGAAAACCATACCTATGCTCGCTTCTGGTGAGGTTTATCTTTTGTACTAAAGTTATTCTACAACTCAAATCTAAGCCCAATTTTTAAACCAGGAGCTATGGTCTTAATTGTTGGTTCATTGTCATTGATGGTTAACAAAGGAAGATGCATTGCGCCTCC